>JBGPUS010000049.1:0-11811 GCA_041491325.1 Nitrospirota bacterium
AGAAAAATAATTGCCGCGCTTACGATGACGACGCCGATCACGGCCTGGTGAGAATACTGCATGACAAGCTGCTGGTTCGCGCCGATGAAATACCCGATGAACGTGAGGACCGTGACCCAGATGCCTGCGCCCGCCAGGGTGTAGAGCGAAAATTTCACATGATTCATACCCGCGAGCCCTGCGGGGAGCGAAATAAGATGGCGAACCACAGGAAGGAGCCTGCCGATGAAGGTAGAAATCTCACCGTGGTCTTTAAAATACTGCTCGACCTTGGCGAACTTCTCTTCCGTGATCCATACATACTTGCCGTATTTCAGGATGAGCGGACGGCCCAGATAATGGGCCGCGAAGTAGTTTGCGTACGCGCCTGCCAGGCTGCCGAAGGTGCCGCATAGGATGGCAGCTACCATATTCATCTGTCCTTGCTGGGCCAGGTATCCCGCGGGCGGCATGATGAGTTCGCTCGGAATGGGAATGATTGAACTCTCCATGGCCATAAGAAGAAAAATGCCGGGGTAGCCGAGCGCCCCGATGGTCATAACGAGCAAGTTTATGAGTTCCTGCATGTCCACACTCCGCGTGCAAAATTCAATATTCAATATTCAAATTACAAATAAATTCCAAATTTAAAAAAATCAAGCTCAAATCGTTTCAAACTTTGAACATTTGGTGCTTGGCGCTTATTTGAGATTTGGTATTTGTTATTTGGCGTTTGTACTTACTTTTCTTCTATAATACCGAAGTTCCTGAGCGACCGTTCATCCTCGCGCCAGCCCTTCTTCACCTTGACCAGGAGCTGAAGAAACACTTTCACGCCGAGCAGTTTTTCCGCGTCATGCCGGGCGAGCGTGCCGATCTGCTTCAGCATGGCCCCGCCCTTGCCGATGATAATTCCCTTCTGCGAGTCGCGTTCCACATAGATAGTAGCGGTGATGTGCGTGATGTCCGGCTTTTCTTTCATGTCTTCGATGACCACGGCAGTAGAGTATGGTATTTCTTCCTTCGTGCGCTCAAAGATTTTTTCCCGGATGATCTCTGATACCACGAACCGTTCCGGCTGGTCCGTAAGCTGGTCATCGGGGAAATATTTCGGTCCTTGTGGCATCCGTTTGAGGATCGCCTCGATAAGCCCCCCCAGGTCGTTCTTGAGCGCGGATATGGGTATGAGCTCGGCAAAATTATAGAGTTTGCTGAATTCCTGAATCAGCGGCAGAAGCGCTTCCTTTTTAACGAGGTCCGTCTTGTTGATGAGGAGGAATACCGGCGTCTTCACTTTGGAGAGCGTATCGATGATGAATCTGTCTCCACCGCCCGGTTGGTCCGTGGCTTCGACGAGCATGAGGACCACGTCTGTTTCGTTGTAGGTCTGGAGCGCCGTCTTCACCATGACCTCGTTCATTTTGTGCATGGGTTTATGGATGCCGGGCGTGTCCATAAACACCAGCTGCGCATCCGGACGGCTCACGATGCCGAGAATACGATTTCGTGTGGTCTGGGGCTTGTCCGAGATAATGGCGATTTTCTCGCCGAGAAGCGCGTTCAGGAGCGTGGATTTGCCAACGTTCGGCCTGCCGATGATAGAGATGAACCCAGATTTGAATTTTTCCTCGTTAGTCATGGGGGTAGAATACCCGAAACGGGCTATGTGCGCAATAGAAAATCGGTGAAGCGGGATTGCCACGAAGACTCGAAGGCACTAAGAAATTCTTGAAATCAGCAAGTCTTAGACTTTAGGGCGGTCCTCTCTTCTTTGTAGACGCGGGACCCAAAACTGAGCGTAGCGTCACTTTAACGAAAACGGCGGGACGGCCTAAGGGCCGTTCCGCCGCATCAGGCAAGCATCCGTGTAAGGACTATCGGCCCATCGGACCTCCGCCGCCCATTCCACCTTGGGGCCTCATCTCTCCACGCTTCTCCCGCATCTCGGCCATGTGCTTTTCGCGGCAAACCCTGAGATCGTCTTCACTCTTTGACGCCTGCACGCACGTTCTCCCGTCCTGAAGGGCCGCAATCCGGGCATCAAGCATCTTCAAAATTTCGGCCTGCCTCTGCTCAAAAGTCTGGCCCGTCGGTTTCTGTGGCTGCACTGTGTCGGCTGCAAATGCCGGAAGGACAAACAATAACGATGCTACTGCTGCTGTAATGAGCACTTTCTTCATGGTTCCTCCTTTTTTAAGGTCGCTGTTTTGCTGAGTTCCGTGATATTCAAAATAGGGTTCGTGCTGATTAAGACACGTACCCACGGTATAAGTTTAGCGGCCCATGACTTTATTGTATCAAAAAGGCAAAAAAAAATCCTGAGCCAAGAAGCGACTCAGGAAGGAGAAACTATGAGCTCTTAGGTAATGCCATTGGCTTCACTGAAAATGCGGCCTTATCGCGTCAGGCCGTTGTTCGTCAGAATAGTGGTAAACTCGTTGGAGCCGAGAGCGCTGATGAACCGATCGGCCGCTGTTTGCTGGACCGGTGTCCAGCTACCCTGGATGCGGATAGCATAGTGCGAACTGATCTTGTTGCCGGGAAGCGGCTGGGGATCATCGGCGGTGCCGCCAAGGGGCACGATCTCAAACAGCTCGGGGAAATTCTTCACGGCATTCAGCGCCAGGTGATAAAAGAGCACGCCAACGTCGGCACGGCCGTAGGCCACGGACCACGTGACCTCACGATGATGAATCTTGGTCCCAATGAGCCATTTATTCCAGGGCTGCACACCATCATGCCTGCCCCTGTCGTCATCACGGTCAAAATCCCCGCCCATCCCAGTATTGTTGAAGATCGAGTTGAAAAGGCGGTCTGCGTCCCAGCCGTCAGGCGCGTTCTGAACGTCATTTGCAGCTATAAAATAGAGGGACTGTGTGTAATTGTCAAAGGTGCTCTTTTCCGTTACCGGGTTAGGAGTTACGAGCCTGACATTGGGACGCCGCAGGTCCCAGACGCTCCGGATATGCTTCGGATTGCCTTTTTTCACCAGCAGCACGTTGCCGCGGCTATGAAAGACAGGCGCCGCGCTGCCAGTCGTGTAGCCGGCTGCCTTGAGCTGGTTAATGAATGCCAGCGGTCCTACTGCCACCTGGGGTCGGCACGTAAGCGAGACATTGCCGATGGTCACAATACTGTTTTTGATCTGGTCGAGTGTGATCGGCGGGGACGTAATGTAAAACCAGTTCTTCAACCCCAAGTCGGAGGTATAGTTCGGCAGAAACACGTTATACCACAGTTCACGCAGGGCCATGTGGTAGTTGCCCGCGGTTGAGACTGCGAAGTCGCAGTCGCTGATCCGCGCATGAAGGTCATTCACCCGGTTAGCCGTAGGCTCCGTCAGGTCAGGGACGCTATTCTGCACGTCCTGGGGCCAAGCCAGCAGGTTTCTGGGGGAATCGACCACCGGTTCTCCGGTAATGGCTGGCGGCACCGTCGGTATTGCTGACGCCTGGATTGCCGGGGTCAGAACTGACAGCTCTTCATCTGTCTCTGGGTCGTCTGCGATGAACGGACGATGAGCGCTTGCGGGCGCTGCATTGAACAGGATACTGCATACTAGCACTGCAAGTAACATTTTGATGTCTCTCATAGTTTTTCTCCTTTTCCAAGTAGATATAAATTTTAAACCAAAAAAAACCTCATATCTGATCAGGTATGGGGTTATAGTGACGTTCCGAGTAATGATCCGAGCCGGATCACGTCCGCTTTACTTCGGTAGCCCTGCCGTCCATTGTTCCGAAGCATCCGGAACCGGACCAGTGGCTTTGCGTCCTACCCTTTCAGATAGTTTGCCTTTATCGGTAAATTATGTTCTTGATTTAAGCGTAGCACTTTATTCCTATTTGTCAAGGAAACCATGCTTAAAAAAATAATATTTTTAATCGCCTTTCCCTGTATTGTTTTTTTTTTAAAAATAGAACATATTCTCTGCTAATTGCAACGAAATATTTCATGATATTGCAATAATGGGATAGTTGGCTAGCAAAGTCATGCCGCGGACGTATTTTATGGCATCTGGTTGCTCTGTTCCTACAGGGCTTTATTGCTCCTTCCAGCGTGAAGGAAATACAATTCGGAAGGTGGTCCCCTTTCCCGGTTCGCTGGTGAGCGAGATCTCGCCCAGGTGCTCGGACACGATCTGTTTTATCAGCGGAAGCCCCATGCCGTAGCGGTGTTCTTTTGTGCTGTAAAAAGGTTCGAATATAAGTTCCCGGTCCTGTTCGGGAATCCCGGTCCCGCTATCCCCGATTGCGAGCGCTACGTTGTCCTGCTCCGCGGCCGTGGTGACGATTACCTCCCCTCCCGCCGGGGTCGCTTCGATGGCATTCCTGAGAACATGCTGGATTGCCACCCGCCAGAGGCTTTTCTGCATGTTTATTTTCAGCGGCTGTTCTGCAAGGCGAAGTATGAGCTTTATGCCTTTCTGCGCGCTTTCCTTTCCGATAAGGAAGATGACGTTTTTGACGACTTCATTGACGTCCTCGTACCCGAATACGGAACGCCTGCTCCCGAGAAGGTTCTGAAAGCTTTTTACCATGGTCTCCAGCTTGTCCGCTTCGTCGCGGATGAAGGAAACGTACTTTTTCAGTTCAGCGGGGACCTTTTTGTCCATGATTTTTTTACATGCCAACCCGATGACGGTGGCGGGGTTTCTGACCCGGTCGGCGACGGTCAGCGCCATGAGGTTCATGGACCTCTCCGCTACGAGGGTCTCCATCTCTTTATTGAAATCCTCCAGCTTGCCCTGGTATTCTTTCTCGATCAGGACGAGCCTCCGGTACCGGACGGCCTTGTCCAGGGAGCGCAGAAGCTGTTCCGGGTCATACGGTTTCATGATGAAGTCGTAAGCGCCTTTTTTGACCGATTCTACCGCTTTCCCCAGATCGGCATAGGCCGTGACGAGGATGACGGGCATGTCCGGGTCTATGCCGTGGATGGTCTCCAAAAGTTCGAGGCCCGAGGTCCCGGGCATGACGATGTCCGTTAAGACCACGTCGACTCGCCGGTCCCTTAATTTGCTCACGGCGTCCCCGGCGTTGCTGCAGGGGATAGTCGAATATCCGTTTTCTTCCAGCAGGAGCGACACATACTCGAGCACGGCGGCGTCGTCGTCCACTACTATGATGGAACTATCGTGCTTGCCTTTGGCAATCAACGGCGTTTTACCCTTTTCACGTTCTTCGGGAAGCGCAGGTCCGGAGGCGGTTTTCGGCACTGCTTCAATGGCCGCTTTTTCGTATTTACTTTTTTTGTCGATCACTTCCCGCACTTTCCACAGGAGTTCTTGAATCGTAACCGGCTTGGAAATGAGGTTCAATCCTTCTTCGAGAACGCCTTTCTTGAAAATGATATCCGCTGAATAACCGCTCATGAACAGCACCTTGGCGCTCGGCCTTTTTGTCTTTATCCAGTTATAAACTTCTTTCCCGTTCTTTTTCGGCATAATGACGTCGAGCAGGACAAGCCCGATATCGTCCTGGTGTTCGTCGAACACCTTTATCGCGTCTTCCCCGTCCGTGGCCTCAAGCACCCGGTATCCCGCCTCGGCAAGGATGGTTTTGGTGAGCTCTCTCACGTCCGCGTCGTCTTCCGCCAGGAGAATGGTCTCCGTGCCGCCCTTGGGCTCAGGCAGCTCCGGCAGCCGTTGTTCTTCGGGCTTCGACTCAATGAGGGGAAAGTACATCCGGAACGTGGTTCCCAATCCGGGTTCGCTGTAAACGTTGATGTTTCCGTTATGCTGCTTGATGATACCGTAGACGATGGAGAGGCCGAGTCCCGTGCCCCTCCCCACTTCCTTGGTGGTAAAGAAAGGCTCGAAGATCTTTTCCTTTGTTTTTGCGTCCATGCCGGTTCCCGTGTCCGTTATGGAGATGCAGGCATGCTTTCCTTGTTTTTCGAAAAAATGCCGGTCGGCATATTTCTCTTCGATATCACAAAGCGTTGTTTCGATGGTCAGGGCTCCGCCCTGGGGCATGGCGTCCCTCGCGTTGGTGACGAGGTTGACCAGGACCTGCTCGATCTGCCCGCTGTCCGCCATGATCGTCAAGTCTTCCGGCGCAAGAAGAGTCTTGAGCTCGATGTCTTCCCTGATGAGCTGTATCAGCAGTTTATCGAGGTTCGTTATGATTTCGTTCACGTTGACGGGCCGGGGGTTCATGATCTGCTTCCTGCTGAAGGCGAGAAGGTTCTTCGTAAGGTTCTTCGCCCGGTTGGACGCCGTAAGCACCTGACTCACATACGACTGGAGCAGGTCGTCCTGCTGCGTCTTCGCTTTCAGGAGGTTCGCGTAGCCCATGATGGCCGTGAGGATATTGTTGAAGTCGTGGGCAATACCGCCGGACAGCTGCCCGATGGCCTCCATTTTCTGCGACTGGAGGAGCTGCTCTTCCAGCTTTTTCTTCTCCGAAATGTCCTCAAGAACGCCATCCGTCCATTTTATATCTTTCTTTTCATCAAATTGGGCGGCGGCGGTAACGGAACACCAGATGGCTGTTCCGTCCTTCTTTCGCAAGGCCAATTCCTTGTCCTTTACAAACCCCTTCCACTGAATTTCTTCAACATAGCGTTCCCTGTCTTCAGGCTTCTGGTACAGATCGGCTACGGCGATTTTCAGAAATTCCTCCACGGAATCATATCCGAAGATCCTTGCCATGGCCGGGTTTGCCTGCATGAATTGCCCGTGCGGGCCGCCGGTGTTTCTGTAGATGCCGATGTTCACATTGTCGACGAGAGTGCGGTATTTCTCCTCGCTGTTGCTCATCTCCTCCATCGCCTGCCTGAGCTTGTCGGTCATGAAGTTGAAGGTTTGGGCCAGGGCGCCTATCTCGTCCTTGCGTTTTATTTCGGCGGTCAGAGTAAAGTTTCCTGCCGCGATGCTCGCGGCCGTATCCGCCAGATCGGCCAGCGGCGCGGCAATACTGCGGGTAACCGCCAGCGAGGCAAACGCGGCGATCACCACGGCGGCCAGCGCCACGCCCCCAAAGACGGCCAGCATCACATACGTGGCCTGGACGGTTTCAGCCTCCTCCTGCCCGACTGCGGCAAGCACCACAATGGCGCTGATAACGACCATGGGCAGGAGAACGATCAACACGAACGCCAGCGTGAGGCGGGTTCGAATTGAGTCGAATCGGGATATGATGGGTTTTTCTTGCTCGGACATATGCCTCCGGTCGCTTAGAACCTCACCAGCGGCGCCCCGGTCGCTTGAATGACCACGAAGTTGATGAAAAAGAAGCCGAAGAAAACGACATTGGCCCCCAAAACCACATACGACCACCACTTGATCCTGGCAGGTTTCGGCAATTGCCGGTTGAGATAGATCATCACCAGGGGAAAGATCATCGAAGCCAGGTTGGTGAGGTTGGCCGACAAAATAATCAAATCCACCGGCAGGGCGAGGTGAATCAGGATGCTGATCACGACGGCCAGAACGAACATGATGGGGTAGTAGAACCGGCGAGAATCATGCTTGACCCATTCCCGAAAACGGGCGCTGACGCCGTAAGCCGCATCCGTGACATTGCGCGTCAATGCTTCCAGGATGCAGATTTGTGTTGTGTAGAGAATGAAAAAGCCCATGAGCAGCGCCCACCCAAACAGGATCGGCCCGTATTTTTGGCCCAGTTGGAGCGCGGCATACACCAGGATCGAGGCACGGTCCGGAGGATCCGCTCCGGGCAGACTCGCCAGGTAACCGACCAAAATGCACGGCGTCATGACGCCGATCATGCATCCGGTAAAAAAGATCCCCCACTGGTCAATGAGCACGTAGCGGAACCACCGTTTCCAGCGGGCCGCATTCCTTGCGTCTTCGGGGAAGATTTTTCCCGAAGGCGCGATTTCCGTTTTTTTGCCGCCGATGAGTCCGGCAATATACCCCGTCTTATGACCCATTCCGTACCCTTTGTCCCGGTAATAGCCGATAGCCATAAAGTTCAAGCCGGAGGCCAGGCCTGCAAAGCCGGCCAAAGCGCCCATAAGCGAAGGGTCGGCTCCTTTGGGCGGTGCGGCCGGGATAACGAAAGAAGCGAGCGCCTTCAGCCCGTAATCGAACGGGACCACCGCGAGTGTCACGAGAACAAGACTGATCAAAACAAAGGTCATGAATATCGCCTGGCTGATCTCCAGGGACCGCTCGATCTTGCGGCCGAACAGCACGAACAGAAAGGTGGTAAAAAGAAGCACACCGCCCAGGACGCGCACGGTTTCCAGTTCCTCCGGCAAATTGGCCCTGCCCGTGAAGAGGGCGAAAAGACTGCTGCCGGCAGCAACCGCCCATCCGCCCAGAATAAAGGCCAGGTAGAAACAGAACAGCGCCAGAGGGACCCAGAGAAGATACCCCGGGGGCGTGCGGCCGAACGCCGTGATCGGCGGCTCGCCCGTTGCAATCGTGAAGCGCGCCAGTTCCACGTTGTAGAAGGTTTGCAGCACAGCCGAGACCAGAATGACCCACCCGATGCCCTTGAATCCATATTGCCCCACGGCAAGCGGCCCCAGCATCCATTCGCCGCTTCCGACGGCGAGGCTCAAGGCGATCACGGCCGGCCCCAAAACAATAAAGAACAGCTCCGCCAGGCCGATGCGTTTGACTTTGAACACCTCTTCAGGCGTCGGCAAATCCCCAATCTCTAAAGGCGGACGACTCACGCCGATTTGATGAAACGTGGAAACAGGGACATGAGGCTTCTCTTGGGCGTCCATAATTTAATTATAACCTAAGATGGGGGGACGTAAACGGGTATCCAGGCAATGACCGTGGGAAACTGCTTTGAAGGTCCAATGATCTTTTCGGGGGTTCGTCACTCCACCTGAAATTTCACTTCACTCATGACGCTTTCTCCCGCCTCTGCCCTGAGCCTATACTCGCCTGCCTGCACTTGCCAGTCCAGGACATGCGCGCCCGTGGTGCGGCCGAGTTCTCTGCCGTTCAAGCTCCAGATCACCACTGCATGAGCCGGTGCGCCGACTGCCTCGAACCGGAGCGTCTGGTATTTCGGAGCCAGGTCGAGCGGTCGTTTGTAGAGCGCGTTGTTGGAAGGACGGATGATGGCAAAAACCGCGCTCTTTGCGTAAGCGGAAAGCTCTCTCGGCACAACAGGCCGGGCGGCCTGTCTTTGCCAGGATTCGTACACCGGGGGAAGGTCTTCAAAAATACGATACTCGACGTTCTCATGTTTCCGGAACGCAACGACATTCGCTTTTCCGGAGGCGTGCACAGGCAGCTTTCTGTGCACTGTGCAGGGAGTAAGTTCTCTTTCGTCGAAACGTTCCCGTATGAAAAGTTCCCGCACGCCGTGGGGACAATCCGGCCCCTTCTTCATGCCCGATAATGCGCACACCTCTACTTCGACCAGTCCTTTGGGTCGTTCGAAATCCAGCGGCATGCTTTTACCGTACAAGAGAAGCATCACTCGTCTCAGAAGCGGTCCGGCGCCGGTCACACCGGCCACCTGCTGCATGGGCACTCCGTTGAAGTTTCCCACCCAAACGCCCACGGTATAATCGCGCGTATAGCCCATGGCCCAATTGTCGCGGTAGTTTCGCGACGTGCCGGTCTTGACCGCGCAGGAAAACGGCATGCGAAGCACCGATTCAGCGCCGAATTCCGTGGCGCGCGCGTAGGGGTCCTTTAGAATATCGGTAATGAGATATATCGCTTCAGGGTTCGATACGACCGTTTTGCTCTGATCGGGTTCTCCCTGGCGCGCCTGATCCGCGCCGAGTGTTTCTTTGACGGGTATGGCGGACCCTCCCCGCGCGAGGACCATGTACGCGCGTGTCAGTTCAAAGAGCGAGACCTCACCGTCGCCCAACGCCAACCCGACGCCGTAGTGCTCCGCGTCCGCGGTCAAGGATTCGAATCCGAACTCCCGCAGCCGTGCCAGGACAGCCTCGGGTCCGAGCCCCGCGGTGACCCGAACAGCCGGCACATTCAGGGAATTGGCAAGCGCTTCCCGAAGCCGCACCGGGCCGTGAAATTGCTTACTGTAATTCCGTGGTGAAAAATCGCCTACCGGCGTTGCAAAGTGGACCTCGATATCTTCCAGAAGCGTGGCGGATGTCATGCCCCGCTCGAGCGCCAGACCGTAGATGAAAGGCTTGAGCGCCGAGCCAGGCTGCCTAAGGGCCTGCACGCCGTCGTTCTGTCCCTCGGAATCGGCATTATCGAAATCCGCGGAACCCGTATAGGCCAATGCCTCTCCGGTGCGGTTGCGCAAAACCAGCACGGCTGCATTGGTCACGACCCGGCCCTTCAGCTCGTGTAATACTTCCTTGGCCTGCTGTTCCACTGCCTTCTGCAGCCGGGCATCGAGCGTGGTTTTAACGATGACCTCATGGGGCGGGACTTTCGGAATAAGACGCTGAATAAAATGCGGAGCAAGGCGTGGCCGCTGCGGCTGTTGAATCTCCAACGCTTCTTCGAGGGCTAAAACCCGGTCTTCGGCGGTGATATACCCTAATGCGCGCATTCTGCCGAGAACAAAAGCCTGCCGTTCTTTCACGCGGTCGAAATTGAGATACGCGTCCAGTTCCGATGGAGCATTAGGAATTGCTGCGAGGAACGCGGCCTGCGCGAGCGAGAGGTCGGACGCAGGCTTTCGAAAGTAGCTCTGCGATGCGCTCTCTACGCCGAACAATCTGTTTCCGAACGGCAGCCTGCTGATGTAGTGTTCAAGAATCTCGCGCTTCGTCATCCCTGCTTCGATCCGGTACGCCATCCGAACTTCATCCAGTTTTTTCCTGAACGTTCGCGGTCCCGGTTCGAGCATTTTTGCCAGTTGGAGCGTAACGGTCGATGCGCCGGAACGCCGATGCCGGGTAAAGATATTGGATGCCCCGGCCCTGATCACGGCCCGCCAGTCCACACCATCGTGCTCATAAAACCTGCGGTCCTCGGCGGCAAGGAGGGCATGGATGAAATGTGGCGAAATAGCATTCAACTTTACCGGAGCGCTCCGCCCGTCCCGACAGCGGACTTCCTGGAGCAAGGCGCCGTTTCTGTCCGTGATTTTGAGTGAATGGAAAGGCTTTATATCCGTGCCGCGCACCGGAGCGCCTCGCGCTTGAAGACGAAGGACAAACGGGGCCGCAATCGCGCTGAGCAGCATGAGCGCAAGGGTGAGGGAGACGATAGTAATCGTACGGTGTTTGGAGTCCATTACCCTAATCCGGACAAGCCGGAAAACTTCGTAGCCACAGAGGTCACCGAGAACACAGAGAGAATCAAAAAAAGTATTCTTCTAAACTACTTACAGCTTTCTCTGTGCCCTCTGAGCGCTCTGTGGCAAAAATATTTTCGCCGTTTTGAGTAGATTTTTTGCCCCTTTAGTTACTAACCGGACAAGGACACTTAATACATTCTTGGTTGATCTTAAGCTGTAACCGTGTTCATCCGCCTGCGCCCGGCGTTTACTAGTGTGTGCGCGAGTGCAGGGTGTGGTTAACTGCTTCGGATTCAATCCGCCCTGCTATTTTTTCAGTTTCGGTGGCACATCCCCGGCCTGCGCCTTCCTATACCATTCAAGGAACTCGGAAGCCTCGGGTGTTCCTTCCGAAGGCGCCCATGAAGCAAAGTTGTGCTCCTCTATCGGCTTATACGGCCCCCGTTTCACTTCAAAAACGACTGTGCCGGATTCGAGAGAGACCGGTGTATGCCAGGTATTTTGCGGAAACTCCACAACCGTGACCGGCCCCCGCGCGTTCAGTATTTTCCGTTCCGTCACCTTCCCGTTTTCGTCAAGGAGGTTCAGAGCCAGGGAACCGCGCAGAATAAAAAGAATCTCCCACGACTCCGGATCGGAATGACGGTGCGGCCGGACATACGTG
>JBGPUS010000050.1:0-11624 GCA_041491325.1 Nitrospirota bacterium
ATACGTTGCAAGCCCCGGCGTCACCGTCTGATAGCTGATGATGTCGGTCCTATATGGGTTGGTAAAGGTCGCGCTCGAAGTCGGACTGCTCAGCACCGTAGAGTCAGGACACATATCAAAGCACGCAAGGGTTGCCGGAACAGCATCCGTGGGATAGACGATGTCCTCGGCATAATACACGACAGGCGTTGCGGTTGTAGGCACGCCGACGCAGTTAAAGGGCGGCCCCGTACCGATGCATCCAGCCAGCTTGACGCGAGCCTGGCCGCCGAGAGACTGAGACCAGAAATAAAGTTCAGTCGAATTTAGAGCGCTCAAACTAAGCGTAGTGGGTGTAATATTTCCCCATGTCCAGTCAGCCGGGTCCTGTTGCGCCACTTTTTGGAACACTTGCGACATGTCGTTCCATATGACCCGATAGTTCACTTGTCCGGCACTGTCCCACCAATCGAGGGGAATATTCTTGATATTGCCGAGAGTGGTTGATTGCTTCGTATGCTTCTTTAGTTTCCCGCCGGACTTCACAATTGCATAAGGCGTCTCGGTGTTGTTGCTGTAATCGTGCTTGTACACCGTGTCGCCGTTGTTCACGGTCACGCCTTGCTGGAGCCAGAGGCCCCAGTAGCCCACCCATCCATAAGCCGCGCCCGCCCTGATCGGGAACCCGGAATTTCTGGCGACCCTGCTGCCGGCCATGTCGTAGAGTCCGTACCGCCAAGCGGACACATCGTAATTTTTTCGGTCAAGGCATGTCTGCAAGCCGGTGTTGTCAGTTCTCAAAAAGTTGTCCGCATCATAGGCAATATCGAATCTGTCGGTAGTGGCCGCCTGCCCCGGAATACTTTTCAGGGTAAGAGCAGTCCCCGCGCCGGTCGTCCCATTGGCCGCCTTGTCAAGGGTGGCCTTCTCAATCTGGTAACTGTCTTTGTCCTCTGTTGCGAATTTGAGGAGGATCTTGCCCGTGCCTGAGTCCCGCTCCGCTGCCAGGAATCCCGTAAAGAGCGAGAGGAATGTTAGAGGATCAACGGCCTTGAAGTCTATCTTGAAGATCCCGTAGGGAGGTGCGGTTGCCACGCCTTCCTTGATGACCATGCGCGCGATAATCAGCTTTCCGGTCGGGCTGTTGGTCGTGGGCTTTTCGTGGACCCAGATCCGCACGATATGGGAAGATGAGGCACTCGTACGCGAGGAATCAATCGTCCAGAGCTCGTAGTTCGGCATGGTGGAACCTGACGACTGGTTTGTGGACGCCTGGCCCGCGCTCGATGCGTCGGTCCGGTTGCTGCTGCACAGGTTCTTGTCCACGAGAGCGAGATACGGCCCCCTGTTGATCATGGCATCGTACCGGGTCTGCTTCACGCTGCAGAGGATATCGTTGATGGTCCCGAACGTGTCCACCGACCGCTCATTCACGTAGACCGTGACCCGGTCATTCGAATAGTCCGAGGCCGGCGAAAGACCGCCGAACACCAGCGCGCTGATAAGGGAAAACGACGATGGTTGGAGACTGCCGCCCCCGGACGGCTGCTGCGGGTCGACCACGCTCACGTTGTCCGCCACGACAAGCGGCGAAAGGGAAACCCCGGAGATCGATCCAGAGTTTCCGGTTCCGCTGCCGCTGCATGACGCGAGGACAAGCGCCGTGAGAAGCGCGAGGGCAACAATTGTCTTTTCCCGATTTCGTAGATACCGCATATTTACCTCCATAGCTCCGGCCCCGCGAGAGGCGGCCTGAGCGCCTTGCCAAAACAAGCTTCATCTAACGCATTGTCTTTTTTGAACAAATGATACCGCTGAAAACGAACATTTAGTTTCATGAACAGGAAAACAAGGTTCATACCTTTTTATATAGTACTTTTTCTCTTCGGAGTCAAGGTACTATTCACCCCGCAACACAAAAAAAGCGGCGACCGGCAGGATGCTCGTAAGCCGGCGCGGCGAGTTTCTCCGTCAATAAGAATACGATGAGGACAGGAAAATCGTCCATCCGAATATTTCGGCATCCTGAGTGGTTGTACTGCCGCTGACGATCTGCGCTTTGCCCGTTCCGTAGCTTGCGCTCCCGCCTAAGGTGACCGACGTGTTCCTGGTAAAATGACTGACACCCAAGCTTCCACCGTACAGGTCTATCTTTTCCGGCTGATCGGACCTCGTGGGGTTCTGTTCCGGCGTATTTGCCAGGTCCGTGAACAGGCCGCCGCGCACAGCCCAGTTTCTGTTAAAGTAGTACTCTGCTCCGACGGCCCCGTTCAGGACGCTTACCCGGTTTCCAAAAACCGAGTCATGCACGCTGGTATAATAGATTCCGTCGATGGTCAGAAGGAGGCTGCTGGAAGGGAAATAGGCCGCTCCCATGCGAAACTCATAGGGAAATTTTCTTTTCGATGAGTCGTCTATTACTTCCCTCGTGTAATCGTTCACCGTCGGAGCATTTGCGTCCTTGAACGTTTTCTGGCTGTTCAAGGAAGAGCTGTAGACGAAAGTTTTCGCCAGCGATACGCCGAGAGACAGCTTTTCCACCGGCGTGTACATGAGCCCGACGATGGGTTTGAAACCTCGTTCAACCCGCTCGATGTACTGGTTCGTCCATTCAAACCTTCCGTCCTGCAGATGGATAAACTG
Organism: Nitrospirota bacterium; assembly: GCA_041491325.1. Classification (GTDB taxonomy): domain Bacteria; phylum Nitrospirota; class UBA9217; order UBA9217; family UBA9217; genus JBAZLV01. Next base: position 2,623 of record JBGPUS010000050.1, read on the forward strand.
GTTCAGTGTCGTCTGGCCGCTCCGGTGATACAAATAGAGCGTCATGCCCGCCGACATCTTGTCGTTCAGCTCGTATGCAAGGGACGGCCCGATCAGATAGGTGTTGTCTTCGTTGTTGAAGTTGATGATGTAGAGATCCGCCGGGGAGCCGAGCGAGGTCGGCAGGCTGCCGGTGAACGCCTGGTCCTGGTCTTCCTTGATGGAGTCCGGGACGGCATACGAAAACCCGAACTTGAAGTCGCCGAGAGGCTGGACAATGCCGAAAAAATTAGGCAGCAAAGACGTTGCGTTCCGTTCCCATCCATGTCCGCCGATGACGTTGTCGTATTTCTTCGTCAGGCTGTAGAACGCATTGACACTCGCCGACAGGTTCCTCCCGGTGGTATACGCGATCCCCGCGGGGTTGTAGTACAGGCCGCTGGGGTCGTCGGAGACCCCGGTATAAGCGCCGCCCATGCCCGAAGCGCGGTCTCCTATCAGGAAGTTATTATAGTGGAACTCATCAGCCATCGAATAACCGCGCATGCACGCGATAAGAGTGAACAACAAGAGAATTGCCTTCACGAAGGTCTGCGGCATTTTTTCCTCCACCGGATTCATTATGCTGGGAAGCGCGAAAACCAGCGCTACTTGGTTTGTTTCAGAGCGGCGCTAAAACGCTCTTTAAAGCTCTTATATGCTCCTGATTCTATGCCCTCTTTTGTCATTGTTTCTTTGAGCAACGCGATGCGCGCGTCATACGCCGGATGCGTTTTGTCCAGCACTTCGGTCGCTTTGCCCTTTGCGGTGTTTATGCGCTGGAAGTACCTGACCAGCCCGCCGGGATCATATCCGGCAACCGCGCAGAGTGTCACGGCTCCTTTATCGGCCTGGACCTCGTCTTCCCGCTTGTAACCCGTCTTGAAGAGCATGTCCAATGCCTTTTCAACAGCCTGGGAAAAGGCGATTCGGGCGGTTTCCGTTCCGCCGCCGATCAGCCGCGCAAGTCCGGAGACAGCGGAGCCTTCCGTTGCCCGGATGCCCAGTTCCCTGACGACGTGCTTCTCATTCACGTGGGTCATTTCGTGAGCGATCACACCGGCGAGCTCGGACTCGTCCTGCATCTTTTCCAGGGCGCCCTTTGTCACGAAGATATATCCGCCCGGCGAGGCATAGGCGTTTATGTCGGACGTATTGAGAACGGCAAAATGATATTTCAATTCCGGGCGGTTCCCGTTGCGCGCCAGAGACTGGCCCACAAGGTTGATATACCGGGTGAGCTGATCATCCGAAGAGAGCCCGTATCGTCCGATCAGTCGCGCCGCGACCTCTCTCCCGAAGTTGACTTCCTCGTTGATGTCTTCATTGACTGTTTCCGCTTCCGTCGCTCCCGCCGAGGCCCTCTCTCGCCACGCCCGGTCGTCTCCCGCAAGCGCGTTCAACGGCAGTAAAGACAACAGCAGCACGCACAGGTAAGCAGGCATAACTCTCTGGTTCGTCATTTGCCGCCCTCCAGAAATTTCCTGAGTTCGGCATCAGACAGCGTAAACGACTCCATTTTTTCGAGACCGGGATAGTCCGCCTTCTCTTCCCTACTGAGACGTCTTCGGTCGTCTTGAGCCAGGCCGCGAGCCGCGGCCGCGCTGGTATAGGATGACGCGCGCCTTCGGATGCCCTGCTTTATTTCTCCCTGCTCCGCCTTAATGACTCCCGCCCTCTGGATCGGCGGATGGGGAGCCAGGAGAAGAGCGGAGACATAGCCCTCTTTGGTATCCAGCCTCACCTTCACCCAATTGCCGTCCCTGCCGGACGAGACGAACTTGAATCCCTTGCCGACTTCGCCGAGGACCTTGGACTTAAACGAAGGTCCCGACAACACCTTTGCTTTTACGCTCTGGACGTAAAAAACCGTCTGGGCATAGAGCGTCGTGGAAAACAGCGCCGCCGACGCAACCGCTATGAAAAATGCAATCGTTATTTTCATCATACATACGCCTCCCCGGGCAATCCTGCATTCGACAATCAACTCCCCGCCCCGCGTTCCACCGTATAAATCGAGACCGCCTGCTCCCGGCCCTTGACCTTCACATTTCCGATCAGGGCACAAGCGATTTTGTCCTTGATTTTCTCGTGCGTATACTCCGAGAAAATCAAGGGGGTCTTATGTTCCTTGGTTATGCTCTCGAGCCGCGATGCAAGATTGACCGTATCTCCTACGACCGTGTAGTTCTTTTTTTTCTCCGAACCGATGTTCCCGATCGTGGCGGCGCCGGTATTGATGCCGATGCCGATTTTTATTTCATGCCCGAACCCCCTGTCCGTCAGGGCTTTGTTGACCTCGGAAAGCGCCGCGAGCATTTCGATCCCGGCCAGCACCGCCTGCTCGGCATGGTCCTTCGTGGGAACGGGCGCGCCCCAGAAGGCCATGATCGCGTCGCCGATGTATTTATCGATCGTGCCGTTGTGCTTCAGGATGATATCGGCCATGGCGGTAAAATGCACGTTCAGCATTTCCACGATCTTTTCGGGCGGCGTCGTCTCCGACATAGTCGTGAAATTCCGGATATCGGAGAAGAGCACGGTGAGCTCGACCTTCTGGCCAGCGCTCGACTTCATATACTCCTCATAGTTGTTCAATACCTCATGGAGCACGTCCTTGGAAACATACTGCGTGAAGAGGTGCGACACCCGTCGCTTTTCCGCGCCCTCGGTAAACGTGAGGTAGCCGAAGGAGAGAAAGCTGCTCGAGACCGTGGAAAACACGAACGGCACGGCCTCGACGAGGACGTTCGACTTAAAGGCGTACAGGACGACGCCCGCATAGACCGAGAGCAGGACCAATGGGAAGGTTACCCGGAGCAAAAATCTCCTCGAAAAGAAAATCACCAGGCTGCTGAGGAACGCGCCGAGGAGCGCTGAAATGAGCGTGAGCCTTCTGTCCGGCGGCGTGAGAAAGTCGTTCAGAAGGTAGTTGCTTGCCAGGGCCACGTGAAAGATCACGCCCGGTAAGTTTTGGCCGAGCGGTGAGGTCTTTACGTCATGGGTTGCTGCCGCGCTTGCGCCTACGAACACAATGGCGTCTTTAAACTCCCCGGGGTTTACGACCAGGTCTTCGACGTCGCCCTTTCTGATTTTTTGGAGCGACGCAAAAATCCCTCCGAGCGAATAGGGCGCTACGTTGTTAACATCGTACATATTGATAAAATAATTGCCGTCACGGTCGAGCGGTATGGTCCTGTCGTTTATCGAGAGAGAGCCTTCCCGGATGACAACGGCCGAAGCATCGTCGATAAACGGCGCAAGGCCGAGCACGGGGAAATATTTTCCCTGATACTCCCGCAGAGGTTTCGTTCTCCTGAGCACGCCGTCGCTGTCCGGGGGAAACTCGACCACGGCAACACCCCTTGAGGCCGCATGGAGAAGACCGACGGGCAGCGCGTACTCGTTGTTCTCTTGGCCCGGCTTTGCCGTAAGGGCGCCGGTGATATTTTTGACGCCGAACCGGGCCGCAAATACAGACGGCAGCGGCTTCCCGAATTCCGACGCGCCCTTTTTGGCGGGATCGGACTCTTCTCTTCTGATCATCATGCTGTGATAGACGTTCTGCGAGGTCAGGGTGGCTTCGGCAAGCGCGCCGTCGTTTTGTTCATCAGACCGTTCGGTGAACAGGATATCGAACAGCACGACCTTTGCGCCACCCAGGGAAAGAAATTCGAGCAAGTCCGCCCAGATAGCGCGGGGCCAGGGCCATCTTCCCGCCACGCCTTCGAGCGCCTTGAGGGACGCTTCATCGACAAGGATGGTTTTAATTAACCCGGGCGGTGTTTTATCGGAGCGGAACAACTTCGCCTTGGCGTCGTAGAGCAGCAGTTCCGGCTTTTCGAAAACCCCGAATGAATAGCATGACAGGGTAACGGCGAAGGCCAGCGCGGGGATGAGGATGGAGATGACGATTTTCTTGTTCATTGTTCCTTTCCGGCAATACGTCTGTATACATTTTAACAAACCATGCCGAAAAGTAAAGGTACTATTCCCCGCGGTACGGGCTATCTCGTTGCCGGCTCGCCGAGCAGCAATGTGACTGCCTGGCCCCCGAGCAAAATGCGGTCTCCGTTCACGCGCACCCGAACAACTCCGCCGCGACGGGATGCCTGGTACGCGATGAACACATCTTTCTTCAGCCGTTTCCGCCAATAGGGGCCGAGGCAGCAGTGGGCCGAGCCGGTGACCGGGTCAAACGCAGACTGCTGCCGGGTTGCCGAAGAAGGGCTTGTCGGTGAAGGCGTTGACGGTGATAATCGGTTGAATCATATCGTCGTGGTAAATTTCTTGCTCTCTTTCTTGCAGATGACCTGCACCGCGTTTCTGCCGCTCATAGCGACTGCGGGGAGGCCGCCGCCCGGTTCGACCCATTGACCGGCCATATAAAAGTTGTCAAGGCCGGGAAGGGTCTTTCGCATAAGCTTGCCGAAACTCCAGGTGTCGGGCGTCACTTGCCAGCCCTCGAAACTTCCCTTCCAATTGCCGGTATAGCGCACGAACGTTGTCGGCGAGGCCACGTCGCGCATCTCCACGCTCGCGCCAAAACCCGGGAAACGCTTATCCAGGACCGCGATAACAGTATCGGCGAGCTGCTCCTTTTCCGCCTTGTACTGCGCGTCGTTTTCGCGGAGTTTTTTCCAGTAGCCGTAGTCCGTCTGAAACATCACGGTCACGAGCGTCCGGCCCTGGGGCGCAAGTGTCGGATCGAAGTTCCATATTTGCACGCCCATATAGTGCTGCGCCACTCCGCCGACGCTGATCGGCTCCCGCAGCTTGATTGCGAGGCCGCAGGAGGGCTGAATGCCGTCGAAGGCGTGGTTTACGCCGAGTGACACAAACACGAGCGGAGGAAACGGAACCAGCTTTTGATAGTACTCCTGTATGATGTTGTCAACGTACTTGCCCCCGAGCAGGTCGAAAATGGTCGCGTGGCCGTCCGCGGCCGAGATCACATAGTCCGCGAGATACTCGTTCCCGTCCTCGAGCCTTACGCCCACGGCCCGTCCGTTCTCGGTCAGAATTTTTGACACTTGTGCTTTATAGTTCATTTCACCGCCGAGACCGAGGTAGCGTTTCTCGATTGCGCGGGAAAATACCAGGGACCCGCCCACGGGATACCCCGCCGTCTTGTTGTGCAAGGCGGCAAACGTCATAAGCATGAAGGACATCGGGAACTCCGGCATGAACATGAGCGGAAACGCCTCGCGCAGCAGGGGGCTCTTGAAGCGTTCGCCGAAAGCGCGGAGCGACACCTTGTTCCACTTCCAGAGCATGCGCAAGAGCGGGAACTGCGTAACGATCATCTTGAGTAAATCGAAGAGGCCGAACGTCTCGGGCGCTTTCTCCCAGGGGATCCTGAAGCGGGTCCAGCGCCGGGTCGCTGAGATGAACTCGTCGACGACAGCCGTGTCTTCCGGCGCAAGCTCTTTCATGTGTTGCTCAAGCCTGTCGAGGTCGGCGTACATGATGAACTGTTCGCCGCCGTTATCCTCAATCCGGCCGTATTCTTCGTAGTACGTGTAGGGAATGTCCTGGATCGCGCCGAGTTCCTTCCACATGCGGTAAAAGTCCGACCCCGGCGCGGAGCCCATGAGCCAATGGATGCAACCATTCACGACATAGCCCTGCCGTTTCCAGGCCGTGCAAAGGCCGCCCGGCTTCTTGTGCATCTCGAAGATGCGCGTACGAAATCCGTTCATGCGGCCGTAGCACCCTGCCGAGAGCCCGGCAATGCCGGCGCCGATAATAATAATGGATTTTTCAGCCATGCGTCACCTCGCTCGTACCGTAACGATTTTTAAAAACCTCTTCATATCGAACTTTTTTTCCATGAGTTCCTCCACCCGCTCCGCCTTTCGTTTCTCGCGAATGTGCGTCTTGCCCATGCTTGCCTCGATCTTCTCGATGGTGGTGAAGGTGTCGTCATGGACGGAGATGATCGGGACGCCCTTGGCCTGGGCCTTGCCGATGACCACGGCGTTCGTGGTGAGCCCGCCGGTCAGGATAATACACCGGGTCGAGGTCTCCATGGCGGCAAGCTGGATATCGGAGCGATGCGCCCCGGTGATCACTGCCTTGTTCGGCGTCCTGCGGAAGTAGGTGAGCGCGCTGTCCACGTCCATGGCGCCGACGGAGAAATTCTCGACCGCCTTATCGAGCTTGTCCTCGCAGCACAGCACCTTGCCGTTCAGGATGGTGTTCAGCTGGCGCACGCTTATCGCCTCAAGCGCCCGGTCTTTGGGGAACACGCCGTAAACCTTCACCCCCTTTTTTTCCAGGAAGGGCCGCACTGTTTCATTCACATGGTTCATCGCAGGCACCGGTACTTTGTTGATGACTCCTCCGCAGAAGCGTTCGCCGAAAAGCTTCGACGCGCCGAAGAGCGAGTCCGGCGCTGTTTCGCCCTGCCAGGACTCTACCATCAGGAGTCGGGCCTTCATATCATTGAGAAGCGACAGGGTGTCCATCCCGACGAGCGAACCGTCAAACAGATTTCCTGCCCCGCTTATGATCACAAAGTCTTTCTTCTTGAGCGATTTAAACGCGCCAAGCACGTTTTTTTTGACGTCTTTGGACCGGCCGGCCAGGAGAAGCGTCTGGCTCTCGTACGTCTCAACGAACGGAGAGACCACGTCGAGCGGTTCCTGAAGACCGAGCGTCTCCTTCATGAACAATGCATCGGCGTCGTAAACCTTTTTGCCTTTCTTCACCGGCGTCTTGCCGAGAGGCTTGATGTACCCGACCTTGTAGCCTTGTTCAATGAGCTTCGCGGCAAGGCCGAGGCAAAGAAAGGTCCTGCCCGCGTAGCCGGTCGTGGATGCAATGAGTATGGGTATCATGAAAACCTCCTTAAAACATAGGGTCAAGGGTCCAGGGGCCAGTAGCCAGGGAACACACTAAGACTAAGAGGGCAAAAGCGATTTGATAAGACCCCTTAATAGCCGGGTCGTTTCACCTCTTTTTTCCTCGATTACTGCGTAAGCGCCTTCCGATAGATATCCCAAATCTTTCGCCAACAACAAGAAGGTTTCAACCTCTTCAGGCTCCTGAAACCCTTTTTGCCTTTTGTTCCATGTTTCCCTCCTGAATTCGATGTTTTTCACCTTTCCCCTGGACCCCGGCTACCGGACCCTGGACCCCGAAATATGATTCTCGCATCCAGGGCCACGGCGCCTTCTTCCATCACGATAAGCGGATTAACGTCCAGTTCCTCGATCTCGGGAAAATCTGACACCAGGCATGAGAGGTCCACGATAGCGTTCGCGATGGCATTGATGTCCGCCGGACGTTCGCCGCGGGCGCCGCGCAAAAGCCCGATAGTCTTGATTTCGTTCACCATGGCGACGGCGTCGTGCATGGCCACCGGCGCGATGCGGAACGACACGTCCTTTAAAACCTCCACGTAGATGCCGCCCAGACCGAACATGATCATGTGGCCGAAGGTGCGGTCATGGGTAACGCCGAGGATCACTTCTTTCCCGCCCTTCACCATCTCGTAGATCATCACCCCTTTAATGAAGGCGTCCCGCATGATCCGGCGTGCATTGGTCGTGATCTCCACAAACGCTTCTTCCGCGTCCTTCGGCGTCTGAACGTTCACACGCACTCCGCCCACGTCGGTCTTGTGCAGGATGTCCGGCGACGATATTTTCATCACCACCGGGAACCCGAGCTCCGAAGCGGCCTTTGTTGCCTCGCGCGCGGTCCTGGCAAGGGTGCGCTTCGGGAACCGAAAGCCATAGCACGAGAGGACCTGCATGGCCTCTTCCTCGCCGACTTGGGTGATGCCGGACTGCAGAATCCCGGTGATCGTCTCGCGCGCTTTGAAGACGTTATATGCGCGGGACACCGTTTTCTCGGTAGTCTCCTTCTTCCACACCACATGGTCGGACAGCCTCTTAAAGGCCTTGATTGCAAGCTCCGGATACGAGAAGTTCGGAATCGACGCATCCTTCAATTTGCGAATGGCGTTGCGCACCCGCGCCTCGCCCATGAAGGACGCGATAATCGGCTTTTCCGTGGCCTTTGATGCGGCAATGATCACCTCGGCCGTCTTTTCCATGTCCGTCATGGCCTGGGGTGTCAGGATCACCACGAGACCGTCCACATTCGGATCTCTGATCGCCTGTTCAAGCACTGCCGCGTATCGCTCGGACGTTGCATCGCCGACGACGTCCACGGGATTGAACACCGTGGCATTTGAAGGAAGTTTTTTGGCAATCGCATCGATGCTCTCCGTGGTCATGCGGGGCAAATCGATAAGAAGCCGCTCGGCCGTGTCCGCGGCGATGATGCCCGGCCCGCCTGCGTTTGTGATCACGAGAAGGCGATTTCCAGCCGGCAGCTTTCCCTCCGCAAAGGCCAGGGCCGTGTCGAAGAGGTCCTGCACTCCTTGCGCCCGCACTATGCCCGTCTGCCGGAACGCTGCGTCGAACGCAACGTCCGAACCCGCGAGCGCGCCGGTGTGGGATGACGCAGCTCGCGCCCCTGCCGCGGTTCCGCCGGATTTGAGCAGGATGATCGGTTTTACTTTAGCGGCTTTTCGCGAGATTTCCATGAACCGTCGACCATCCACGACGTCTTCGAGATATCCGAGAATCAGACTCGTGTCCGGATCGTTCATGAAATATTCGATGAAATCTATTTCCGTGAGATCGGCCTTGTTCCCGAGGCTGACGAACTTCGAGAACCCGACTTCATTCCCGATCGCCCAGTCCATGATGGCGATGCCCATGGCGCCGGACTGGGAGAAGAAGGCTATCTTCCCCTTCGGCAGCATGTCCGCGGCAAACGTGGCATTCATATGATTCGACGTGTTGATCAGACCGAGGCAGTTAGGACCGAGGATGCGGATGCCCTCTTCCTTGGCAATCTTCTTCAGTTCTTCTTCGAGGAGGGTACCATCCGTGCCCGCTTCCTTGAACCCGGAACTTACGATGATGGCTGACTTGATCCGCGCGGCCGCGCACTCGCGCAGGGAA
>JBGPUS010000051.1:0-11599 GCA_041491325.1 Nitrospirota bacterium
CTATGCCGACAACCTTCACCCATATATTCGCGGCAGGCACGCTCGGAAAGATGTACTCCCCGGAGAAGTTGCCCACAAGGTTCTGGGTCCTGTCTGTCGGCTGTTCGATCCTGCCCGATATCGACATCATCGGGTACTATTTTTTCGGCATCAGGTATGGCAGCATGTTCGGCCACCGGGGGTTCTTTCATTCACTGACCTTCGCTCTTCTGGTCGGCGTATTGGTCGCCCTATCTGCTTTTCCGGCCATCCGGCGTTTTTCGAAGAAATGGTGGACGATGCTCGTCTTTTTCTTTATCGTAACTGCGTCGCACGGCCTCCTGGACTCCATGACGGACAAAGGCATGGGTGTGGGGTTCTTTATTCCCTTTGACAATACGCGGTACTTCATGCCGTGGAGGCCGATCTACGCCGCTCCGATGAGCATTGCAAGATTTTTCAGCCGCGCGGGGCTCGAAGTTCTCATGCAGGAGGTCGTCTGGATATGGCTGCCGATGATCGCGCTTTCCGCCTGCGTGGCTGCGTGCCGAAAAATGAAGAAAAGCCCGCCCACCGTTTGACTCTCCTCGGCGTTTCCCAACCGTAGAAGCCCCCAAAGCCCCTGTTTTTGATTGACTTTTCACGGGTTTAAGGCTAATATTTTAATCTGTATTCCCGTCGACCAAAAACGGAAAAACCCGGTTTGAATGATATGCCGAAAGTTCAATTCATCTTCGCTATTCATAATCATCAACCAGTCGGCAATTTCGAGTTTGTGGCCGAGGAGGCGTACCAAAAGTCCTATCTGCCGTTCATGCAGGTCCTGGAACGCCATCCGAAAATCAAGATCGCGCTCCATTACACGGGTTTCCTGTATCATTTTTTTGAGCGGCGGCATCCGGAATTTATCGACCTGCTGAAGACGCTCACGGCCGCCGGCCGTTTGGAGATTCTCTCAGGAGGGTTCTACGAGCCGATCATCGCGGTGCTGCCCGATGCCGACAAAATCGGCCAGATCCGCGCGCTTTCAAATTATATCCGGCGAACGGTTGGCTACGCCAGCCGGGGTATGTGGCTTGCGGAGCGGGTTTGGGAGCCGCACTTGCCGAAGTTCATCGCCGAGGCGGGCATAGACCACGTCGTTGTCGACGACTTCCATTTCAAGATGGCGGGCATGCGGGACGATGAGCTCGACGGCTACTACCTTACGGAGGAGCAGAATGCCGTGGTACGCGTCTTCCCAGGAAGTGAGCGGCTGCGCTATCTGATCCCCTTTCACCGGCCCGAAGAGACGATCGAACTGCTTGCCGGTCTTCGCTCGACGGAACGGAGCCGGCTGATGGTCATGGCCGATGACGGCGAAAAGTTCGGCGTTTGGCCCGAGACATACCACAGCGTATACGAGGAAGGCTGGCTCGAACAATTCTTTACGTTGCTCGAACAGAACTACGACTGGCTCGAGACTACGACGTTTTCGGAATACCTGGCGAAAGAACCGCCGCGCGGCAGAATTTATCTTCCGACGGCCTCGTACATGGAAATGGGAGAGTGGGCGCTCCCGACGCGCGCCATGAAGGAATACGGCGACGCGCTGGCCATGGCAAAAGGCTCGCCGGAATTCGGAAGCCTCCGGCCCTTCATCAAGGGCGGGTTCTGGCGGAACTTCCTTGCCAAGTATCCCGAGAGCAATCACATGCATAAACGCATGATGATGGTGAGCAGGAAAGCGCATGAGGCCCTCGACGCTCTCGAAGCCGGCGGCAAGAAGAAGGGCCGGGACGAGGCGCGGATGCTGGACCACCTCTACCAGTCGCAGAGCAACGACGCCTATTGGCATGGAGTCTTCGGCGGGTTGTATCTGCCGCATCTGCGTTCGGCGGTGTATGAGCACCTCATTCAAGCGGAGTATCATGCCGACGCGCTGCGTCGGCAGGGTCCAGGGGAACGGCAAAAGGATTCATGGCTGGAGATAGAGCAGGGAGACTTCGACCTCGATGGGTGCCAAGAGGTCATGCTGAACTCCGAACGCCTGAACCTGTTCATTGATCCCGCGGAGGGCGGCAGACTCTCGGAGTTTGACTGGAAACCGCGTTCCTTTAATCTTATGAACACGCTCACGCGGAGGCACGAAGGCTACCACGATAAAATAGTGAAGGCGGCCGCGGAGAAGGCGCCGGGCCCACGGACCGACGGGGCTGCAACAATTCACGAACGCGTGTCGCTGAAGGAAGAGGGACTCCAGGATCACCTGATCTATGACGGGTATACGCGCGGTTCGCTCCTCGACCACTTCCTGGGTTCGACTGTGGACCTGGCAAGTTTTATGAAGTCTGAATATGTCGAAGCCGGGGATTTTGTCCTCGGCGCCTACGGGGTGAACGTAAAAAAATCAACCGGCAGCGCGACCGTGGTTCTTGAACGCGATGGAAACGCGGCCGGGCTTGCCGTGCGGCTGAGTAAAACGGTGTCCCTGCGAAAGGGCGCATCGGAGGTCGTCGTGCAGTACCGGCTTACGAACCAAAGCAATGAGGAACTCAGTACGTCGTTCGGCAGCGAGTTCAATTTTTCGCTCCTTGCCGGCAATGCGCATGACCGGTATTACGACATCCCGGGCCATACGCTCGAGAAGAGCAACCTTGCTTCCTTTGGAGAGACGAACAACGTGCATCGGGTGAGCCTCGTTGATGAATGGCTGAAGCTCAGGCTTACTCTGGCGTTCTCTCACCCGGCAAACCTCTGGCGTGCTCCGGTCGAGACCGTGTCACAGTCCGAATCCGGGTTCGAGCGTGTGTTCCAGAGTTCGATGGTGATGCCGCTCTGGCGCATATCGCTTTTGCCGGGCAAGTCCTGGGAAACCGAGATCAGGATGAAGATCGAGTGACCCGGGGAACCGTTATTGATATAGCCATTATGTCTAAAAACGGCGGTTGGAACCACAGATGAACACAGATGAAAAACAAAAACAGTAATTTAGTGCATTTAAGGTTTTTACCTACCAGAGATACAGGAATTTGAATTATCTGAGTTAATCCGCGTTCATCTGCCTGCACCCGGCGTTTACGAGTGTGTGCGCGAGTGCAGGGTGTGGTTACCAATGTCGTTTTAGGTTGATTAAAAAGGGGACCTGTATTCCATGAAAAAATCCGCTCTAGTATTGCTGCTGTTTTTATCGTTCGGTGATTTTTCGATAGCCGCTGAGAAGCCGCTCGGCGTAGAGACCTTCACGTCCGTGGGCGCGTTTGCAAACGCGGTTGTTTCCTACTTCCCCAAAGTGCAGGGTCCGGTCAAAGCGGTCCAGGGGGACCTTCTCACCGTCGGCCTCGGCGCCAAGGACGGGCTGAAAGCCGGCGTAACGCTGGTGCTTTGGAGAGACGGCAAGGAGATACTCCATCCCGTGACCGGCGCGGTTATCGGTCGCGCTGAAGAGGAGATCGGCGAAGCCGAGGTCATCGACGCGGGGGCCGCGACAACCGAGCTGCGAATCATAAAAAGACTGAAAGATCCGAGACCCGGAGACAAAGCGAGAATAACTCCGAAAAAGATCGGCCTTGCGCTGCTTCCGCTACGGGGTGACCGGCCGGACATCGTGCGGGAACTTGCGGACCGGTTGAACGATTCAGGCAGGTTCTCCGTTCTTGATATCGGGAAAACGGCGGACTTTCTCAAAGACCGCAAGCAGCGCGACAGCTCGCTTATAAAAGAACTGGGGCGCGCATTCGGACTTGATATGGTAGCCGCTCTCGAGATGTATCCATCGGAGCAGGGAAAACTGCTCATGACGGTCAAACTGTTTTATTCCGAGGACGCGAGGACGCTCGATACCATCACCGCCCTGCTCGACCTGACTACGAAACAGGACTCGTTCGGCGAGGTCAAACCGTTTTTTGCTCCGGCCGTGGAAGAAAAGAATATAACAGCAGGGGAAAAAGCCGTCAGTGCGAACCTGCCTATTGACGCCAAGCTGGTCGCCGTTGCCGATCTGGAGGGGAGCGGCGCGCTCAACTATGTTTTCTCCGATGGCGCCAAGCTCCATATTTACCGGCTGGAGCAGACGGCGTGGCGGGAGGAATGGTCGGGGCCGGCCGTGTCAGGCTCCGGCGATATTCAACACATAAACCTCGACGTTGCGGACATCAACGGCAACGGCCGACCGGAACTTTTTGTTACCGCCATGCGAAGCGATGAGGTGGTCTCCGCCGTCATCGAGTTTCAGGAAGGCGCTTTCCGGCGTATCGCGGAGGTCCCCGGTTTTCTTCGGGTGGTATACTATCCCGGGAAAGGAAACCTCCTTATAGGCCAGGGTTATGATCCGCGCTCTTTTTTTAAAGGAAAACCGAGACGCTATTCATGGGCGGACGGCAAATATATACCGGGTCCGGAATTTCCGCTTCCTGAAGGTCTGGAGCTCTACGGATTTACCTACGCGCTCATGGGCGAAGCCAAGCCCCTCCTCATAGCGCTTAACGACAAGGAACAACTGGTTGTCTATTCCAACGACAGCGCAATCTGGAAGAGTGAAGAAAAGTATCCCTCGGTCGGCATGGCCGTGACCAAACCGCTGACCGGAGTAGAAGCCGCTTTTCTGAAAGAGGGAGCCTCAGCCGGGAGGGACGCGCCGCCGGTGGTCAACCGCGAAGAAATCAAGATCAAGGGGCGCATCCTCACCTTCGATATGAACGGCGACGGGAGGGATGAGATAGTTCTGCCGAAAAACCTCAAGTCGACGCTTACCGGGTTCGCCGGGGGAGGGGTTTCCGTCCTGCGCTGGACCGGCTCCAGGCTTGAACAACAGTTGAGCATAAAAGACGTCCCAGGCTTGGTCCTGGATCTTCAGGCGCTCCGCGAAAGTGGCGGCGATGTCCGGATTGCCGCGCTTGTTTTTGCTTCAGGGGGTCTGTTTAAGAGCGATACCGTCCGGCTAATCTCTTATGCGGTGAAATGAAAATCCTCCTCCGTCCCCTTTTTTGATAAAGAGGGGTTAGGGGAGATTTTTTTGCAATGTTGTCATTCCCGAGGACGTAATCGGGAATAGGGTGTTACGAATAACGTAAACCAGGTCCCCGATAAAACCATTCGGGGATGACCATTTAGGGGGCTTTGAAAGCCGCTTTGACGATAGCTGAATAGGTACACTATTATGAGCATTTTCAGATGAAAAACACAAATCAGACGCCTGAACAGCTTCGCGCCCGCGTGGATTTAAACAGTCTGCCGAAACACGTTGCCATTATCATGGACGGCAATGGAAGGTGGGCGCTTCGCAGGGGACTGCCGCGGATCGCCGGGCATAAGAAAGGCGTGGATGTCGTGCGCAGCGTGACTACGCAATGCCGACAGCTCGGCATCCCGGTCCTCACGCTCTATGCGTTTTCCGACGAAAACTGGGGGAGGCCTCGCGAGGAAGTCGGTTTCCTCATGGACATGCTCGGGATGTTTCTGAAGGCGGAAATAGCGACCATGAAGTCGCAGGGCATCCGCTTTCGCACGATCGGAAAGATCGAGCGGCTTCCGGCGTCGGTCCGTTTGTGGATCGATAAAGCCGTGTCGGAAACCGAAGGGAACACGGGCATGGTTCTGAACCTCGCGCTTTCTTACGGAGGCCGGAGCGAGATCCTGGAAGCAGTCAACCGGCTGCGCGCGGCAAGCGAGGGAACCGGCGAGCTCAGCGAGGAGCTGTTTTCCGCACAGCTCGACACCGCCGGTCTGCCCGATCCCGATCTGATCATCCGCACAAGCGGGGAAAAACGCATCAGCAACTTTCTTCTGTGGCAGGCGGCGTATGCCGAGTTCTATTTTACCGATACCCTCTGGCCCGATTTCAAGGAAACGGACCTTTTGGCGGCGATTATCGACTACCAGGGACGTCAGCGCCGGTTCGGCTTGACCGCGGCGCAGCTTGTGCAAAAGTGATCGTTGCCGGCAATAGCGCGCCCAGGGAACAAGAAATACCGATCCGCACTACGTGCGGAACGTCCACAGTTTTTGGAGAAGGCATGCTGTATAAAAGACTGATCTCGGGTATCCTCTTCCTCCCCCTATTTTACGTTGTCACCTGGAAGCTTCCCCCGGTGTATTTTACGGCGCTGGTTCTGGTTGCCGCTGCCGTGGGCCAGTATGAGTTCTACCGCATCGCGCGGGCCCGGGGCGCAAGGCCTGACGTCGTTCTTGGGCTTGGAGCAGGCGCACTTGTAGTGTTGGGGGCCTATCATTCGTTCGTTCCCGGCGCGGGGAATTTATTTATTATCGTTCCGGCATCGATCCTGATTATAACAGTCCGCCTGTTCTCGCGAAGAAGCGTAGAGGGAGCGCTGGAAGATGTTTCGTCAACCGTGCTCGGCGTTGTTTACGTGGCCATGCTGTTCTCGTTTCAGGTCATGGTTCGGATGGGCGCGGACGGGAAACAATGGCTTGTGTTTCTGTTCTTCACTATTTGGGCCTCGGACATCGGCGCATATGCCGTTGGACTCCCGTTCGGAAAGCACCGGCTGTACGAAAAAGTAAGCCCGAAGAAAAGTATTGAGGGGCTCCTCGGGGCGTTGGCCGCGGCAGTGGGCATGGCGCTTCTATGCAGAGTATGGTTCATGCCGCCCATGGGGATCGCGGAAGCGGTCGCGGTTGCTCTTTTGCTGGCCGCGGTCGGCACGATCGGAGACCTGGCGGAATCGTTGCTGAAGCGCGCGGCCGGGGTCAAGGACTCGGGCGGCATTATCCCCGGACATGGCGGGGTCCTCGACCGTATGGACAGCATGCTGTTCGCCGCGCCCGTTCTGTATTATTACCTCATGATGAGATAAGATAAAAAACTTAAAAAGAGCATTTTGGACACTGAAGAACCGGATTAACATATGATAAAGGCGGATAAATACTGAAACAGAGTTTTCATCTTTTGGGTGAACTGATAAGCAGAGAAAAATCCGCCGCTCTAGGTCGTTGTAATTCGACGTTTAGGTATTATTCGAGATTTGAAGCTTGGGATTTTATCCGGTTTCAGGAGAATGATGAAAAAGATTTCCATACTCGGGTCCACGGGCTCGATCGGCCGGTCCACTCTCGCGGTGGCTGAAATGTTTCCCGACCGTTTTCAGGTAGTTGGGCTTGCAGCGGGCCACAACGTAGAGCTCCTGGAACAACAGGTGAGGCGATTTAAGCCGGCAATCGTTTCCGTTGCGACTGAGCACTCCGCCGAACGTTTGAGGCAACGGTGCGCTGATCTGAACATTCGGATTTTTTCGGGCGCTGAGGGCCTGGTCCGGGTCGCGGCAATGGATGAGGCGGATATCACCGTCTCCGCCATCGTCGGAACAGCCGGTCTTGCGCCGACCATGGCCGCGGTCCGGGCGGGCAAGAACATAGCGCTCGCAAACAAAGAGGCGCTCGTGACCGCGGGAGAGCTGGTCATGGCCGAGGCCCGGGCGAAGGGCATCAGCCTGTTCCCTGTGGACAGCGAGCACAGCGCCATTTTTCAGTGCCTGCGCGCAGGCGCGAATAAAGATATCAGGAGACTGATTTTGACCGCGTCCGGCGGACCGTTTCGCGGCTACTCAAAAAAAGAACTCGCGACAGTCACGACCGCGCAGGCGCTCAACCATCCGAACTGGAGCATGGGCAAGAAGATAACAATCGATTCAGCCACGCTCATGAACAAAGGACTTGAAGTGATCGAGGCCCGGTGGCTGTTCGACATCGCTCAGGAAAACATTAAAGTGCTTGTCCATCCGCAGAGCATCGTCCACTCCATGGTGGAATACAACGATGGAGCAGTCATTGCCCAACTCGGCATGCCGGACATGAGAGGGCCCATTGCCTACGCGCTCTCGTATCCCGAACGTCTTCCGGACGTCTCGCCCGCGCTCGACCTTGCAGCCGTGGCGGCCTTAACGTTCGAGGAACCCGACGTGTCCCGCTTTCCCTGCCTGGGCTATGCATATGACGCGCTCAGGGCCGGCGGCACCATGCCCGCCGTTCTCTCCGCGGCGAACGAGATCGCGGTAAACTACTTTCTCGGCGAAAAGATCGGGTATGGCGATATCGCCCGCGTGATCAAGAGCACGATGGAGGCCCACACCCCAGCCCCGGTAAAGACGGTCGAGGACGCGCTGGAGGCCGACTGTTGGGCGAGGCGGGAAGCGGAAAATATTATTACCGCAATGCTGAAATAAAATGTAACCACAGATGAACACGGATAAACACGGATAAGACGGGAACGGCAATGGCTTCTTTTCAGGCGGTAATTACGTACTGTGTTCATCTGCGTTAATCTGTGGTTTCAAAGTTTTTCCAAGGAGGAAGAATGACGCTTATCTATTTTCTGATCGTGATCGGAATTCTCGTGTTCGTGCATGAGTTTGGTCACTTCATCATGGCAAAGAGGGCCGGGGTCCGGGTGGAGAAGTTTTCGCTCGGCATGGGGCCCAAGCTTTTCGGCATTAAAAAAGGCGACACGGAATATATCATTTCCGCCCTGCCGCTCGGCGGGTATGTGAAGATGGCCGGTGAGAACCCTGATGAAGAACCCACGGGCGCCCCTGGCGAGTTCCAATCAAAGACCGTCTGGCAGCGCGCCGTGATCGCGGCAACCGGACCGCTCACGAATATCCTGCTTGCTTTTCTTGTGATGCCCGTCGTCTTCATGGTGGGAACGTATGCCGAAGGGCCCGCAAAGGTGGGATACGTTGAAAAAAGTTCCGCGGCGGAACTCGCGGGGTTTGCGGCCGGCGACGTCATTCAAGAGATCAACGGGAGAAGCATCAGCGACTGGACCAAGGCGCTTACGCTCATCGCGGTAAACCCCGATACGGACGTAACCGTCACGATAGACCGGCAAGGCGAAAAAAAGATTTTGACGCTTCGTCCGACAACGGCAACGGAGCTCCGGATAGGCTCCTCGGGGCTCATGCCCGACATGCCGGCTGAAATCGGCAACCTGCGTACGGGCCTTCCCGCGGAGAAATCGGGGCTCGCGATAAACGACAAAATCCTCGCCGTGGACGGAAAGACCATGTATCATTGGAACCAATTTTCATCTTTTATCCGGGAAAGCAACGGGAAGAAGCTCACCCTCCTGATCGAACGCAACGGCAAGCGGTTTGAGAAGACCGTGATCCCGGTCATGGACGGGGGCCGGTATGTGATCGGCGTGGAACCGGTCCTGCGGCTGGTCTTTAAGAAATACGGTTTTTTCGAGGCTGTCCGTCTCGGGTTCGACAAGACGATCGATTTTATCGATCTCACGTTCATCACGCTCAAGAAGCTGCTGTCCTTTAATCTTTCGATCAAGACGCTCGGAGGACCGGTGATGATTGCGCAGATGTCGGGCCAGGCCGCGGCGGCGGGGTTGTCGTCATTCCTCTCGCTGCTTGCCATGATCAGTATTTCGCTCGGTATTCTGAACCTCCTGCCGATTCCGGTGCTGGACGGCGGGCTGATCCTGTTCCTCATCATCGAGGCCGTCAGAAAAAAACCGCTCAGCCGCCGGACCATGGAAATCGCCCAGAGTATAGGCGCTTCGGTCCTGATCACCCTGATCGCTGTCGTGTCTTATAATGATGTTATGAGAATGTTTTTCAGTAAATAAAACCACGGATGCCGCCAAGGCACACCCTGCACTCGCGTTGCCACTCGTAAACGCTGGGTGCAGGCGAAGGGCGCGAAGTTGACGTTTTTAGCGTCTTCGAGCCTTCGCGGCAATAGTATTGTTGAATGGATTTAATCATTAGAAAAAAAACCAGACAGCTCACGCTCGGCAGCGTCCGGGTCGGCGGCGATGCGCCCGTTGCGGTTCAGTCCATGTGCAACACGGACACGCGGGATGCCGGGGCCACGCTCACGCAAATCAAGCGTCTTGAACAGGCGGGGTGCGAAATCGTGCGGCTCGCCGTTCCCGATGAAGAAGCCGCGAAAGCGTTAGGCGCAATCAGGAAAGGCACGTCCTTGCCGCTCATCGCGGATATCCATTTCGATTACCGTCTTGCGCTGGAGGCGGTGAAGCAGGGGGTGGCCGGGCTTCGTATCAATCCGGGAAATATCGGCGGAAAAGAAAAAGTTTCTGAAGTCGTCACGGCTTGCACGGACAAAGGCATCCCGATCCGCATCGGCGTGAACGCGGGCTCGCTCGAAAAACATCTTCTTGAGAAATACGGGCATCCTACGCCCGAGGTCATAGTCGAGAGCGCCTTCGGTCATATCCGTATTCTTGAAGACCTGAACTTCACGGACCTCAAGGTTTCGCTCAAGGCGTCGGACGTTATGACCACGGTCGCGTCGTATCGGTTGTTTTCTGAACAGTCCGATTATCCGCTCCATATCGGCATTTCAGAGGCAGGCACGCTCTTCTCCGGCACGATCAAGTCGAGCGTCGGTCTCGGCATTCTGCTCGCCGAAGGCATCGGCGACACCATGCGTGTGTCGCTCACAGCCGATCCGGTCGAGGAAGTGCGCGTTGCATACGATATTCTGAAGTCGCTTAAGATCCGGCAGCGCGGCGTGAACCTTATCTCCTGCCCGACCTGCGGCAGGACCGAGATTAACATTATCAGCCTTGCCGAGGAAGTGGAGAAAAGGCTTGCTCACATTAAAGAGCCGATCTCCGTCGCGGTTATGGGCTGCGTGGTGAACGGGCCGGGCGAGGCGCGTGAAGCGGACGTGGGCATCGCAGGCGGGAAGGGCGTCGGTCTCTTGTTTAAGCACGGCGAGATCATAAAAAAGTTTCCCGAGGCCGAGCTTGCGGACGTGTTGGTTAAGGAAGTGGAATCAATTGTGAAAACAAAATCCATTGGTTAGCCGCGATTTTTAAAAAACCTGAATTCCCGATAAGGAATTTCGGGAATGACAAGAAGCTCCCACTTCTTTCACATTTTTTGAATTTTGGAATTTATTTGTAATTTGAGATTTGTTATCTGGAATTTTCCCAAGGGGGTTTCATGCGTTACTCGCGACTTTTTATCCCAACCTTAAAAGACGCACCAGCCGAGGCCGAGGCGATTTCGCACAAGCTCATGGTGCGAGCCGGGTTCGTGCGCCAGCTTGCGGCCGGTCTCTATATGTATCTCCCGCTCGGCGAGCGGGTGATGGACAAAATTAACCGGATCATGCGGGAAGAGATGAACGCTATCGGCGGCCAGGAAGTGACCATGCCGGTGTTGCACCCGGCCGAGGTGTGGCAGCAGACAGGCCGCTGGGACTCGATCGGGGATGAGATGTTCCGATTGAAGGACCGGAGTGGCCGCGACATGTGTCTCGCCATGACGCACGAGGAGGTCATGACATGGCTTGCGGCCCACGACCTGCGGTCGTATCGCGATCTGCCGCAGATCTGGTACCAGATCCAGACCAAACTCCGGGACGAAGCGCGCCCGAAGAGCGGCATCCTCCGGACCCGTGAGTTCATCATGAAAGACTCCTACAGCTTCGATCGCGACGAAGCGGGCCTTGATGCGTCCTACGAAGTCCACCTCGAAGCGTATAAAAAGATTTTTAACCGCTGTGGGCTGAAATTTTACGTCGTCCAGAGCGACATGGGCATGATGGGCGGCACCGGCGCTCATGAGTTTATGGCGCCCTCGCCCGCGGGCGAGGACGAGGTTGCGCTCTGCGACTCGTGCGGATACGCGGCAAACGTGGA
>JBGPUS010000052.1:0-11364 GCA_041491325.1 Nitrospirota bacterium
TAGTCCCTTGCTCGTTCGGCGATGCATTCAGAAGAATTGCACCGGCCTCGACATTTCCTTGGGTGGTCTTGACGCCGCTGACGCGTTTGCCTTCTGACGACAATTCAGAAAATGCCTCGGCGTACCGAATTTCACCGCCCTGCTGACGGATAACGCTGGAGAGGTCGTCGCCTAACTTTCTGAAACCGCCGTGCAAACGACGCGGCGGCGTATCGCAGAGCGTTAAGAGCGCGGCAAGAGAGAGGTCGGCGGCAGGTTTTTGGAAAAAACAAAGGGCTTGGATGTCGAAAAAAGCGCGCAATTCGGCGCTAAAACCATATGTGCGCATGAACCCCGCAGCCGACCGGAACCTCGCAAGGGCCGCGAATACCCGATTTTTCGCAGTCCGCGCTCTTGAAACGCCGACAGCCCGGTAAAATCGCGCCAGGGCATCTCTCTCATCGGGAAATTCCCTGTTCAATTCCTCCAATGTCTCGTGGTACTCTGCAAAAACCGATATCCTCCGGTCCGGCAGCGCCACCTGATAGCAGGGAGAAAGGACTGACGTGTGTTGAAGAATCCCGAGCTCCGTTGAAAATTTCTGCAGCACGCCGCCGTGCTCGAACCCGTGGGACAAGGACGGCCTTGCGGAAAAAACAAAGCCGTTCTTTTCGACGACCCCTAACGCCTCGCTCAGCGAAGGTCCTTGCTCGATGATGACGGTTCTTTTCTTCTGAACGGATAAAAGCGCCGCGGCAACAAGTCCGCCGAGGCCCGCTCCGATTACGGCCACGTCGTATTTCGGCACGATCCCTCCTGTTATGTCCGGGTTGAGATAAAATAAAAAAAGGAAATAGGATACCTCATCGTATCTCCTATTTCCTCGCTATCTTAGCATGATTATTCGTATCGCTATTTCGTCTTCTCTTTGTCGCGCATGGCTTCCTTGTGGGACAAACGGATCTTTCCCTGGCGGTCGATTTCAAGGACCTTGACGAGAACTTCGTCGCCTTCCTTGAGAGCGTCGGTCACCTTTTCGAGCCGCTGATCGGAGATTTGCGATATATGGAGAAGCCCGTCGGTGCCGGGGAATATCTCGACAAAAGCGCCGAAGTCCATGATCTTTCTTACTTTGCCCATGTAAACCTTGCCGACCTCAGCGTCCTGAACAATGCCGCGGATTATCTCCTTGGCCTTGTTTGCGGCGGCCTCGTCGGACGAGGCAATATTGACAATACCGCTGTCGTCGATGTCGATCTTCGCGCCGGTTTGTTCCACGATGCTGCGGATCACTTTGCCGCCGCTCCCGATCACGTCTTTGATCTTGTCCGGGTTGATCTGCATGGTGATGATCCGGGGCGCAAAGGGGTTCAGGTTCTTGCGCGGGGCAGCGAGGGCCTCAAGCATTTTCCCCAGAATGTGCAGTCGGCCTTCTTTCGCCTGCTGAAGGGCCGTCCGCATGGTCTCGATGGTGATGCCTTCGATCTTCATGTCCATCTGGAGCGCGGTGATGCCCTTGCTTGTGCCGGTCACTTTGAAATCCATGTCGCCCAGGTGGTCTTCAAGGCCGAGGATGTCAGAGAGGATAATCACCTTCTCCCCCTCCTTGATGAGCCCCATGGCGATGCCGGCGACCGGCGCTTTGATCGGGACACCGGCGTCCATAAGCGCGAGCGTGCCGCCGCAGACCGTGGCCATGGAGGACGAACCGTTTGATTCGAGAATGTCCGAGACCAACCGGATGGTGTATGGGAACTCCAGTTTAGACGGGATCATGGGTTTGAGCGCGCGTTCCGCAAGAGCCCCATGGCCCACCTCTCTCCTGCCGGGCCCCCGCAGAGGCTTGGTTTCGCCCACGCTGAAGGGCGGGAAATTATAATGAAGCATGAATCGCTTATAATATTCGCCTTCGAGGGAGTCGATCCGCTGTTCGTCATCGGACGTGCCGAGCGTCGCAACGGCCAGCGCCTGCGTCTCGCCGCGGGTGAACAGCGCGGAGCCGTGCGTTCTCGGCAGCACGCCGACCGACGAGCTTATCGGCCGGATCTGGTCCGGCTTTCTGCCATCGGCGCGAATGTTCTTTTCCAGAATGATCTTGCGGACCTCGTCTTTTTCGAGGCCGAAAAATATCGTGGCTATCTGGACGTTTCTCGTCGGCTCGTCTTCCTTCTTGAGCTGCAGTTTTATTTCATCGAGCAGCGCATCCAGGGTCTTTTGCCGCTCCATCTTGTCCGGAATGACGATCGAGGTGCGCAGCCGCTCCATGGCCAGGGTCGCCACTTGCTTTGCAAGCTCCTGGTTTATCTCGACAATCTTTACCGCTCTCTTGGGTTTGCCGACCTTGGCCACGAGCTCGTTCACGAGCGCCACGATTTTTTTGATTTCACGATGCGCGGTATCGAGCGCTTCGAGCATCTGGTCCTCGTTCAGCTCGTTCGCCCCGCCTTCCACCATCATGATGGCGTCCGCGGTCCCCGCCACAACGAGGTTGAGGGCCGTGGTTTCGAGCTCCTTCTGGCCGGGATTGACGATGAACTTTCCATCGACATATCCGACCCGCACGGCGCCGATGGGGCCGTTGAACGGGATGTCCGAGATCGCGATCGCCGCGGACGACGAAATCATCCCCATGAGATCCATGGAACTTTCTTCGCCGATCGAGAGCACGGACGCAATGACCTGCGTGTCAAAATAGTACCCGTCGGGAAACAGCGGTCGTATCGGACGGTCGATGAGCCTCGACGTCAGAACTTCCTTTTCGCTCTGTCTTCCTTCGCGTTTAAAAAAACCGCCGGGAATTCTTCCCGCGGCATAAGCCTTTTCCTGATAATCTACCGTTAACGGCAAAAAATCTATATTCGGCCGCTCCACTTTCGAGGCAACAGCCGTTGAAAGGACGACCGTATCGCCGTATTTGGCCACAACAGCGCCGCTCGCCTGCTTGGCCATGAGCCCTGTTTCAAGGACCAATCGCTTACCGCCGATTACTGTTTCTACGGTTACCATGAAACCTCACTCTTCCCATTACGATTCGTAATGTTATTTCCGTATACCGAGCTGGTCAATGACCTGACGGTAACGGTCCAGATTGTTTTTCTTCAGGTAATCCAGATGACGACGCCGTTGGCCGACCATTTTCAGAAGACCTCTCCGCGAATGGTTGTCATGTTTATGCGCCTGCAAATGTTCAGTCAGATGACTGATGCGACCGCTCAGGATCGCTATCTGCACTTCCGGGGATCCCGTGTCTGATGCATGCCTGCGATAGGTTGTGATCAAACCGGTTTTCTTTTCCTTATCCATAACCGCACCCTCCTTTCTTACAGTGTTTTTAAAACGTTATAACAAAACGTCATAAAATATCATATTTACAGCGGCTTGTAAAGCTTTTTATTCATGCGCAAAAACCGTCTCGGGTTTCAGGATCCCGGCATTTTCCCGCGCAACGGCAAGGAGCGTTCCCGTTGAGCCATGGAGCCTGACCCGGTCAAAACCGCGGTTCAAAAGATCCGCCGGACACGATACCGGATTTCCGTGCCGGACCCGCGTCGTGTCCGACTCGCTCAAAAGGACCGCGGGAAAATCGGAAAGGGCCTCATCCATCGAGGTAAATACCTGCTCCGCCCGCCCAGCGGCAGCCAGCCCGGCAAGCTCATCGAGCGTCACACCGCAATCGATGCTGAAACGCCCGGAACGCGTTCTCACCAGACTGGTAAGGTGCGCTCCCATGCCCAGGGCCTCGCCGATGTCCGCGCACAGCGTGCGTATATACACGCCCTTGGAGCAGGTCACGGCAAGCCCGATTAAAGGCTCTTCATGAGACGTCATTTCAATGGCGAGGATGCTCACCGGCCGGGGCGCAAGCGGTTCAGCCTTCCCTTCGCGGGCCAGTTTGTACGATGGCACTCCCGCTATTTTCACGGCCGAATACGCGGGTGGACGCTGCATGATCGGTCCGGTAAAGAGCCGGAAGCTTTCCAAAAGCTTTTCATCGCTCGGAGGCGTATACGCCCGGGTTTCAATAATGCTGCCCTCGGCATCCAGGGTGTCAGTAGTCACCCCCAGCCGCATGGTTGCCCGGTATTCCTTTTCCCCCGCTTCAAGATACCGGGCAATTCTGGTTGCATTGCCCGTGCACAGCACGAGAACGCCGGTCGCCATTGGGTCGAGCGTACCGGTATGTCCGATCCGCTTTTCCTTGAGTATCCGGCGCACGCACAGAACAACATCGTGCGAGGTCATATGCGGAGGCTTGTTGATATTAAGAACGCCGTCCATGGCCGGAATCGTCCTTGCTCCCGAACCGGGCGGTGATGAGGTCGGCGATATCGCTGACCACGCGCTTCTTGACCTCGTCGAGGGTACCGTTCATCATGCCTCCGGCCGCGTTCTTGTGACCGCCGCCGCCGAAAGACTGTGCCAGACCGGAAAGGTCGACTCGCCCCTTGGAGCGCAAGCTTATTTTGAACTGTGCCGCCGCCGTCTGCCTGAACAGCACCGCCACCTCGACCCCTTTGACCGAGCGGACAAAGTTAATCAAATTGTCGGTGTCCTCGGCCGTGGTGCCGGTTTGCCGGTAGAGTTCATCGGTCACCGCAACCCAGGCAATCTTTTCATCCGGGCTGCGTTCTATGCCGGCAAGCAGTACGCCGAGCAATTTCAAACGGCGATAGGCCAAGGACTCATATACGTGCTCCGTTACAAGCCAGGGGTCTGCGCCGGCTTCGAGCAGCGCCGCAGCCACCCTCATGCATTGCGGCGTGGTGTTCGTATAGCGAAAAGAACCGGTATCGGTAAAAATGGCGGTATACAGGCACAAAGCGATGTCGCGGTCAAGCGGCACGCCGAGCCCCTGAATGACGGCGTAGACCATTTCACCGGTGGCGGACGCGGCCGGGTCGAGCCACGTGTGCTGCCACGTGACCGGATTGGTTACATGGTGGTCGATATTGATGAGCGCGCCCCCGGGTATGCCGGCGTCAAAGAGCCCGGTCCGCGCGGGTTCGGAATCGAGCACAACGTAGGCGTCGTAACTGCCGGTAACGGCCCGCCCGATCTTGATGGTTTCCGCCTGCGGCAAAAAACGATAGATTTCGGGCACCGGATCGGCGTTCTGCAGCGTCACGGCCTTGTTCATTTTTTTCAGGGCGAGCATGAGCGCCAGCTGGGAGCCAAGGGCGTCTCCATCGGGACTCACGTGCGCCGTAATCAGGAAGCTTGTGCTTTTCTTGATTTGCGCTATGACGCCGGCGAGGTCACTCATCTCCCTGGCCCTTCTTGTCTTTTTCTTCTATCTCCCGAAGAAGCTCCATGATATGCGCTCCCTGTTCCACCGTACCGTCGAAACGAAATTGAATTTCGGGAACCACTCTGAACCGCATCCGCCTGCCGAGTTCGGACCGGACGAACGCCGAAGCGCTCTTTAATCCCTTGAGCGTTTCTTCTTTGTCGCCGCCATAGATGCTCACGAAAATTTTTGCATTCTGCAGGTCATCGGTCAATTCAACGTCGGTCACCGTTACAAACCCGATCCGGGGGTCTTTTATTTTCCGCATCAGGATATCGGCGACTTCCTGTTTCATCTGATCGGCAACGCGATTTGCTCTTTTAAAAGTCGGTTTGGACATAAAATACATTACCGGAGACAACGCCCGGGGGGCTGCCCCGGACTGCCTCTCGTTCCTTAAAAAATTTCGATATGATAGTCTAACAGGCTGATTTCGGGCACGCCACGCACCATGTTCAGCACATGGTCCAGTGTCTGGTTAAGGTGGGATTTATCGTTGCTTAAGGCCGCCACGGCCAAGGAGGCTTTCTGCCAGAGGTCTTGGTCCTCGACCTCGGCCACCGAGACATTGAATGAATTCCGTATCCGGTCCTTCAAGCTGCGGAGTGAATGCCTCTTTGCCTTGAGCGAATCACTTTCAGGGATGTGTAGTTCAATCGTGCAGATTCCTATAAACATTGCTCCTGTTCGGCTTTTGCGCGATCCGGCCGTTTACAATTTTGTCGCCACCTTGTCGATGATATAGGCTTCGATAACATCGCCGACCTTGATATCGTTGAAATTCTCCACGCCGATGCCGCATTCATAGCCCGCCTGGACTTCGCGCACGTCATCTTTGAACCGCTTCAAGGAATGAAGCTTTCCCGCGTAGACCAGCACGTTGTCCCGGAGCACCCGCACGCCGTCCGACTGGCGCGTGATGGAACCGTCGAGCACATACGACCCGGCAATAGTTCCGATCTTTGACACGTGGAACGTCTCGCGCACCTGGGCGCGGCCGAGTATCCGTTCCTTGAGCGTAGGCTCAAGCAGACCTTCCATCGCGGCCTTGATGTCGTCGATAGCGTTGTAGATAATGTTGTAGAGCCGGACATCGACGCCTTCACGTTGCGCAAGCTCGGTGGCTTTCGGCTCGGGCCTGACGCTGAAGCCGATGATGATGGCGTTCGATGCAGCCGCAAGCATCACGTCGGTCTCCGTGATGGCGCCCACGGAACTGTGAATGACCTTCAGCTTGACCGCGGATGTGGAGAGTTTCTCCAGAGAGTCCACAATGGCCCCCTCGGAACCCTGCACATCAGCCTTCAGCACAATATTGAGTTCCTTCACCACGCCGTCTTGAATTTGCGCATGGAGGTCTTCGAGCGTGACCTTCTTCACCGAGGCCATCTCGGTCGTCCGTTGTTTGGCCTGCCTGAGCTCGGCTATCTGCCTGGCCCTGCGTTCCTCTTCGAGAACGACAAAACGTTCGCCGGCGAGCGGCACTCCGGAAAAGCCAATGACCTCTACCGGTACGGACGGCCCTGCCTGGTCCACCCGCTCACCCTTATCGTTGATAAGGCCGCGCACCTTGCCGGACTGAACGCCGGTCACGAAGATATCTCCCGCTTTCAGCGTGCCGGACTGGACCAGCACGGTCGCCACCGGACCTCTGCCTCTGTCCAGCTTGGATTCGATAATCGTCCCGCGCGCCATTTTATCCGAATTTGCCTTGAGCTCGAGCACATCGGCCTGGATAAGCACCATTTCGAGCAAATGTTCGAGGCCTATCTTTTTCTTGGCCGAGACCTCGCAGAATATGGTCTGTCCGCCCCATTCCTCGGAAACCAGTTCAAACTCCGAAAGCTCCTGCCTGACCTTGTCGGCTTTTGCGTCCGGCTTGTCTATTTTATTGATGGCGACGATGATCGGCACATTGGCCGCTTTGGCGTGATTGATCGCTTCGCGCGTCTGCGGCATTACGCCGTCGTCGGCGGCCACCACAAGGATCACGATGTCCGTGACCTGCGCTCCGCGCGCGCGCATGGCGGTAAAGGCCGCGTGACCGGGAGTGTCGAGAAACGTAATATCTCTTCCCTTGAGGCTTACCTGGTAAGCGCCGATATGCTGTGTTATGCCGCCCGCCTCACGGGACACCACGTTCGTTTCGCGTATGGCGTCCAGAAGGGATGTTTTGCCGTGGTCAACATGGCCCATAATCGTGACCACCGGGGGACGCGTGACCTTGATCTCGGTCTCATCGGCCTTCTCCGCGAGAATATCCTCGGCATGTTCAATGCTCGCGATTTCGGCCTTGACCCCGTACTCTTCCGCCAGGAGCATGGCGGCATCTGTATCAAGCGACTGGTTCTGCGTGGCCATAATGCCCATGACCATAAGCTTCTTGATCACGTCGCCGACTTTCTGTCCCATGACCTCGGCAAATTCCTTAAGCGTGCACCCTTCCTGTATCTTGACGATCTTCTTCCGGGGTTTGGTGATTTCAGCTACATCCGTCTGCGGCGCATGCCGGTCGTCCTTTTTGTGAGGACGTTTGCCCGCGGGCAGCGTTTTGAGGTCAGGAAGTTTCTTGAAGGACGGCTTTTCACGGAATTCGCGATCGCTCTTCTGCTCATACTCGGATTTTTTTTGCCACTTTTTCTTGGGAGCTTTTCCCGCGGCCGGTATCATGGAAGGAGGAACTTGCGACGGCGTGAGGACCGGCGAACCAAAGGTCTTTCTTTCGAACGGCCGCGAAGGCCGCGCAGTCTGACCGGGCCGCATAGGCGCTCCCGGGCGCTGAGGAAAAGGCTGGGGTCGCGACGGCGCACGCTCAGGCCGTGCACCCTGCGCAACGGGCGAAACGTGTGCGCCTTGTGCAACTTGTGCAACTACTTCAACCGGCTGCGTCGACGCCGGAGGGGGTGCTTTTTGTTCCAACGGCTGGGCCGCTTTTATCTGAGAGGCCGGAGGAATCACCGGCGGAGCAGGCATCGTCGGCTTCGGTGGAATGGGAACGGGCTTCGGCTTTGCGCCGGGCTTTTCGAGCGTCGAGGAGAACTTGCTGATCAGCGCGGTCGCCTTCTTCAACCGTTCTTCTTTCGTGGCGAGCGGATCAGTCGAGTCTTTATCTTTTTTTATTTTTTCTTTCTCTTTTTCCTTGCGCGTCGCTTTCAGTTTCTCAATCAGGGACTTAGCCTCTTTATCATCAAGACCGCTCGAAGGAGTTTTTCCCTTGATGCCCATTTTTTCGAGCACGGAGACAAGGTCCTTGCTTTCAACTCCCATTTTTTTGGCCAACTCATGAACCCTGATTACGGTCATAACGGTCATTTTCCCCCAGATAAGGTAAATACGAAATGAATGAAATATTTTACTCTACTCACCGGCATTTATCAAGTCTTTTAATCTTTCCGTCTCTCTCCAGAGCGCCTGAGAGAGCCCCTTATCCTCGATTCCGAGCACGCCGACCAGTTCCCGATTTAAAAGTCCACCGAGTTCATCGCGGGTGAAAAGCGTTGCCCGGCGAATGCTTACCGCAACCGAAGCGTTGACTTTTCCCAACGTCCCCGCTGAAATGTCCCGCGCTACAAGAAGCAGGTCGACCCGGCCCTTTTCGAGGGCGTCATGAACAGCCGAATATCCCGCGGCCAGTTTACCGGCCTTGGCCGACATGACAATCAGGGACTTTATTTTTTCTTCGATAGCCCCTGTGAGCCAGGCAATAAACTCATCCTCGGAGGGCGTCCGGACCTTTGTCCGCAGCGCCTTCGAAAGCAGATCTTTCTGGAGCCCTCGCCGTATGCATGACCGTGTGGGACAGATATACGCGGCGCGGCCCGGCAATTTTTCCCGGTAATCGATGGCTATGCCGGCTTGTCCCGATACTGTCGGGGCTTGTCCCGAAGAGGGTATGGGCCCGGCGACAATCCGGATCACGTCGTCCTTGCTGAATATACTCCGGCAACCGATGCATGTTCTCTCTGGCGTATGTTTCATAATACGGTCTCAGGTCTCAGGTCTCTGGTCTCAGGTCTCGGGACTCGGGGCTCGGGGCTCACGTGAGACTTGAGACATGAAACTTGAGACGTTTACATTTAACTCAAAGCTACTTTTCCAAGAGAGCGCGCGCCGACAGAACAATCTTCTGCGCGGTCTTTTCTCCGATGCCGGGGACCGCCAGGACCTCTTCGTCTGACATGGCCGCAATTTTCTCTACCGTGTCGTAGCCCGCCAGTTTGAGCTGTTCCGCGGTCTTGGCTCCTACGCCTTCGATGACGGTCAGATCCGCTCCGGTTTCTTCGACTCCGACCGCGGGTTCCGCGTTTTGTTCATCCCGGGTTTCCGCGGCTTCGGTCTCTTCCGCCAACTTCCGCGTCTCTTCAACGATCGCCGCTTCGATTTCCTGCTCGCGCTCTTTCTGCCGCTCCTGATCGTATTCGGATTCGCTCAGGATGTCTATTTTCCATCCGGTGAGCTTGGCCGCGAGTCTCACGTTCTGGCCTTTTTTACCGATGGCGAGCGAAAGCTGGGAGTCCGCCACCACGGCCAGGGCGGAACGGTCATCCTCGGTCACGCCGACCTTTTCGACGACGGCGGGACTCAACGCTTTAGCGATAAAGGTTCGAGGGTCCGCGGACCATGGTATAATGTCGATTTTTTCGCCCCGCAGTTCACGGACCACTGCCTGGACGCGAGAACCTTTCATGCCCACGCACGCGCCGACGGGGTCGATCTGGGGATCCTTGGACGCAACGGCGATCTTCGTACGATCTCCCGCCTCGCGCACCACGCCTTTGACCTCGACGATATTCTCGTAAATTTCCGGCACTTCCATCTCAAAAAGTCTTCCCACGAATCCCGGATGCGCACGGGAGAGCACCACCTGGGGGCCTTTAGAGGTATCGCGCACTTCGAGCACATAGGCCCTCACGCGGTCTCCCCGCCGGTAGTTCTCGCGCTGGACCTGCTCGCGCGCCGGCAGAACCGCTTCGGTCTTTCCCAGATCGATATAATAAGCGCCTTTTTCATGGCGCAGAACGATGCCGTTCACCAGCTGCCCGATCTTATCGTTGAATTCCTTCAGAATCACTTCGCGTTCGGCCTCACGCACCTTTTGCACGATGACCTGTCGCGCGGTCTGCGCCGCAATCCTGCCGAACCCCTCAAACTCAACCTGCAGCGGGACCTCTCCCTCCATCAGCGCGTCGGGAAAGAGCACCTGCGC
This sequence comes from Nitrospirota bacterium, assembly GCA_041491325.1. Taxonomy (GTDB): domain Bacteria; phylum Nitrospirota; class UBA9217; order UBA9217; family UBA9217; genus JBAZLV01. The sequence continues at coordinate 10,473 of JBGPUS010000052.1, forward strand.
GTCTTCAAGGGTTATCTCCTCGCCCGGGGTTGCGACAACAGGCACGACCTTCTTGTATGCGTACATGATGATATCGCCCCGCTTGGGGTCGATCTGCACCGCAATCCGCTGCGTGCCGTACTTTTTCTTTGCTGCGCTCACCAGGGCGGATTCCACAGCTTCAATCACCATCTCCTTCGAGATGCCCTTCTCTTTGCTGATTTGATCGATCACCTGGATTAAATCTTGACTCATAAGTCAATCGCCTCCTGAATTGGACGTGAAAAAAGACAGTAGAGCTTAAGCAGTTGGGCCACACGGAAGGCCTCAACCGCTGATGCTTAAACTCGTTTCTTTAAAACTCAACCTCAAGCGATGCCTTGGCAATGTTGACGAGAGGGATTTCGAGTGCCTTCTCCTCCGCGAGTTCTACTTTGACGACTCCCTCGCTCATGCCGAGCAAAGCGCCGCGAAAAACCTTTTCCCCGTTTACGGGTTGATAGGTCTTTATCCTGACCATGCTTCCGACAAAGCGGACAAAATGCTCCGGCTTGGACAACGTTCGATCGAGACCCGGAGACGAAACCTCGAGCGTAAACGCGTGGGGGATACTGTCCTCCACATCCAGAATAGCGCTCAGGTCCCTGCTTACCGCCTCACAATCGTTCAACGTAACGCCGCCGGTTTCCCGGTCGATATAGATCCTGAGCAGCCATGCGGGACCCTGTTTCTGGAAATCCAGGTCCCACAGAGAAAGCCCCATTGCTTCAAGTATCGGGGCTAGCAGCTTCTGTATTTCTTCCGCGCCACCGGGCATTCGATCTCCCAAATAAAAAGAGTGGGCAAAATATGCCCACTCTCAGAAGGTTTTCACTAGAGTGATGTTTTTTTATAGCATACTGAGCGAAAGAAA
>JBGPUS010000053.1:0-11350 GCA_041491325.1 Nitrospirota bacterium
CCGTCTTTGATCTCGATGTCCACGCCGTCAACGGCATGAACATTCCCGAAATATTTCTTGAGTCCCTTGAACTCGACTGATGCCATAGGCTCGGCCTTTTTATCGCACACCGGAGCTTTTCGGTGGAATCACCTGAAAAGCCCCGGCGCGTGCTCATTCATGTTAATACGTAAAACCGGTCGCCGGCCCCAGCGGGATGGATACCGTGGCCTTCTTCATCAGCCCCTGGGCCTGCCACTTTGCAAATATTTTTTTGCACTCCGCGGCAGCCTGCTTGACCGATTCTTCAGCAGTCTGCTTGCCCTGCACAACCCGGGCGAACATATTAGGAAGCACGAACGTGCCGAAGATCTCTCCCTCGGCGGGATTCGCCGGTCCCGGATGCCCGATGTTCGCGCTCCACCTTTCCGCGTCTATCAACGGCAGCAGTTTCCCTTTCACGTCTCCGGGCAGGGCGTAGGGATCGTCCTTGAACCAGGCCGTAAAAACATCTCTGAACGTTTTTGCGCCGGCCGGCTTGGGATAGCCCCGCTCGCCGGACAGAATCGGCGCGTCAAAAAAGGCCGGCGAGGCATACAGTTCGCTTTCCCAAATGACCCTGTCGTAATTCGCTTCGAGGTCGAGCAGGAACTGTTTTGCCAGGTCCGCATTCGCCGTTGCGAACTTCGGTATGACCGACACATAGATGACGTGCTCGCTTGCCCAGCCCGTGCCTCTTGGTCCTTTCAGGGCAGGAGAGAAATAAACGTCTTTGGCGATCTCGGGCTTGTCCTTCTGCGCGGACCGGTAGGCCGAGATGGAATTCAGGATGTACGAAGCCCGGCCCGCGATAAGGAGCTGGTTGTTTGAGGCCGGGGTCCAGGCAAAGACCTCGGGAGTCAGCGTCCTTGCGTACAGGTCCGTCATGTACTTTACCGCGTCAACGGTATATTTGTTGTCCAGTATTACGTTCTCGTCCGCGTCCTGGATGCTGGTGTCAAAGGACCAGAGCAATGCCCGCTCCGCCATGTTCGTGTCCAGCTCCTGGGAGATGCCGATGCCGTTCTGAACGCCGAGCTCTTTCTTGATGCGCTCGGAATAGATCAAGAGGTCTTCCCAGGTCTTCGGCCCGTCCGGCAATCCTACTTTTTCCCAGAGAGACTTGCGGTAATCTCCGGGGTCTATGGTCCAACCGTGGCAGAAGCCGTAGTACTTTTTGGTGTCCGGATTGTATGAGCTTTTCGTGGCCACGGGCAGCTGTTTCCCGAATTTTTTCTGCGCTTCTTTATTGAGATCGGTGAGGTCGAGCACGCTCGGCTCAAAATCCGAAGGCGGGTCGATAAACTCGACGATATCGTGGCCCCTTCCCGCCACCACCTCCGCCGCAAACGTGCTTCTGAGGTCGGAAAGTCCGATGTGGTCCACGATCACATCGACGTTATGCTCCTCGCCCCATTGTTTGGCAAAGGGGTTGAACCAGCGGTCGTACCGAGGCACGAAGTGGCTCCACTGGAGCAGCCGCAGCGTTCGCCGCCCGGCTTTTTGGGCGAAAACATTCCCCACCGTTGATGAGCCGAGCGCAAGACCAGCCGCGCCCAGACCTGCTCTCTTCAGAAAAACTCGCCTGGTAATCTTCTTCATGGTTATCGCCTCCTTTTCACTCTTGACGCATTCAATTCATAACAAGCCCGGCAACACGCTTTTCGTCATCCCCGCGAAAACGGGAATCCAGTCTTTCCCGATTGCCATTTTTACATATTCCCTATTCACGTTTCCTCTGTCACCGGGCAATGTATTCCGCAAGATCGAGCAAGCGCCGGGTATACCCGTATTCATTGTCATACCAGACGAAGAGCTTCACAATCCTGTCTTTTAAGACCTTGGTGGCATTGGCGTCCACGATGCCTGAATGCTCATCGCCGATGATGTCGGCGGACACTATTTCGTCTTCGGTGTAGCCTAAAATGCCTTTCATTTCCTTCTCAGCGGCCCTTTTAAATACCGCGTTCACGATCTCCGTGGTCACGTCCCGTTTTACCGCCGCGGTTATATCGGTGAGCGAGCCGTTTGCCACCGGCGCCCGAACGCCGACTGCCGTCATTTTCCCCTTCAGTTCCGGCAGGACCCGCTCCGTGGCCGTGGCCGCCCCGGTGCTGGAAGGTATCAGCGACAGCGCCGCGGCCCTTCCCCGCCTCCTGTGTTTGGGTGAGGAACTGTCCAGGAGCGCCTGGCTGGAGGTATAGGCGTGGATCGTCGTGGCCCAGAGATAGTCTATCCCGAAGGCGTCGTTCAGCACTTTCACGGTCGTTGCCAGGCAGTTTGTCGTGCAGGACGCGTTCGAGAGGATGTGGTGTTTTGCGGGATCGTAGGACTTCTCGTTGACGCCCAGCACCATGGTCAGGTCTTCGTTTTTCGCTTCCGCGCTGATGATTACTTTCGAGGCGCCGGCTGTCAGGTGTTTAGCCGCGTCCTCCCTGTTCTTAAAAAGGCCTGAGCACTCCAGCACGATGTCCACGCCGTGGGCGCGCCACGGCAGTTTTTCCGGGTCTCGTTCGTGGGAAACGGCTATGCGGTTTCCGTTGATTTCGAGATAATCCGGCCCTGTTTTGATCTCGAATGGGGCGCGGCCGTGCACCGAATCGTATTTAAGGAGATAAGCAAGTTCCTCGATGGGGGCGGGGCTGTTCGCTGCAACGAGGGTGATGTTCTTCGGGACAGTCGTTACGAAAAGGCGCAAGGCCAGACGGCCGATGCGGCCCAGGCCGTTGATGGCGATTCTTTTCATGCTGTTTTCCCTCGCTCTTTCTCTATCCGCGGGCGATAAGGTAAAACGGTCCCTGCGGGAAGCACGCAAAGCAGAGAGGTTTCGGAGATGACATTCGTACTTAAATTATAGCAATAATTGGGGACTCTGTCGGCGTATCTTTTTGGGAGAGAAAGCGGGAAGCGGTTTTTTCTACAGTTTTTTGTCATCCCCGAGTGACTCTATCGGGATAGGGTTTCAAGATAGCGGGGTAGGACGCCCATATCGAGGCAGAGGGGCCGTTGTTCGCGCGTTATTCCCGTTCCACGGCCTTCATTTTCTGGCCTGGCAATATTTTAGATCAGACCGCCCTGCCTCTTGACAGGATGATCTATACTTATAATGGAAGACTAAAGGAGGAAGTTTATATGGCTACTGAATTCACCAGATGGGAATGCAAGGATGACTGCGATCCGGCGGGAATGACACCCTTGAAGGCTAGAGACTTGATAATCCGCTGTTTTTTTGAGGCGCAGAAGGAGGCTTTTGCGCGGTCGAAGAAGAACCTCGGCGACAAGAAGACGAGCGACGCCGAACTCCAGAGGACGGTCGAAAGCGTCGTGAAGCTTACGTTCAACGAAACGGGCTGCAACTTCGATAACCCGTCAAAAGAGGACCTGGGCAAGGCGATTCAGGCCCTGGCGAAGAAATCATCGATGTGGGGCACGCCGGCTGACATCATTGATTACCACAAGGGCCAGATAACTCGAATTCTTGCAAATCTCGGATAGCAAAAAGTCTATTTTAGCCACAGAGGTCACCGAGGACTCAGAGAAAAGATTTTATTTATTAAAGTCTTACTCTGTGTGCTCTGTGGCAAATCCTGACTTCTTACGGTTTCATCAGGATTGACTGGATTCAAAAAGCACTAATCAGATTTATCATCCCGCTATCCTGTCTAAGATGCTTGATTCCGACTGTCCCGTTCAGGGTTCTTTTTTCAAGCATCTGACGATTTCGCCGACATACATCCGGTGGTAGTCCTTCTTCGGGTAAAGGGTTTCGATGTTCGGATCCTGAAAGTGCTCCGGCCTGATGTCCTGAAAATACAGTTTTTTACACGCCAGCACGAGCCGCGCCTCGGCAAAATGGATGGAGCCGTTTTCCTTCACGGGAGTGAGGCCGGAGTCTTTGATTTTATCCATGTCCCTGCCTGAACGGCTGCCGCAAAAACTCAGGGTCTTCCGGTACTGCTCCTCGAAAAAGGAAAGCGTGAACGTCTGAGCGCGTTCGACAAACTCGTAGGTATACCGCGTCGGCCGGATAAAGCAGAAACAGACCTTTCGCTCCCACAGCACGCCAAGCCCGCCCCAGCTTGCGGTCATGGTATTGAACTTCTCCGGCGTGCCAGCGGTTATCAGCATCCAGTCCGCTCCGATCAGCTTGAACGGATTTTCCGTCAGCTCCTCAGGTTTTATTTCCTTGAAACTCATGGCATCGCCTCCTTATCAGGTGTCCGCGCCTTGTCCGGCGGGCCTAACCGTTCGCGGTCTTGCCCGCGCAAGCCCACGAGCACGCTGTCTCCCGAATCAGCAACCCGCAGTTCCCCATATTTCGCGCCGTTGTAATACATTGCATGACCTTCCTGAAAGAAGAAGGACTCCGCGCCGAGCCTGACCCCGTTGGCCCGTATTCGGTAGCGGAGCAAACGCTCCCCCGGGGCCAGGGGGACGCCGGACACATGCAAGCGCTTGAACGTTGCGACGCTTTTGTCATCGACGCTCACCATCAAGGCGCCGTCCTTCGGCAGGGAACCTTCATCAATTGCTTGCGCAATTTTATAACGCAAGGCCATGTAATCGCCCTGCATGAGCGAGCGCGGGTCCACGGGCGCGAGCTCCAGAAGCATGAGGGTCCCGCTTTGGAGCGTCATTTCTTTTTTGTAGATCATCAGGTTCACCACTCCAAAAAGGGCGGCGGCAACAACAAAGAGGACGATGTGTTTGATGTGCTTATTCATGGGACGCCTCTTTCTCGTTTATGTCGAGCACGTTCGTCCAAAAAAACCGAAGCACGAGCAGCGCGGCGCCAACCGCAAGGAGGGTATACGATTTATTGATCAACGTGATATCGAGATTGTAATAGTACGCGGAAAGAAAGACCGCCAAAAAAGCGAGTGCAAGACCCACCAAGATTTTATTCCCGCGATGAAACCCCAGAGTGAGAACGAACAAGGCTGCGATGATTCCCGGGGCCTTGAGCGAGGCCAGGGCGAGCACAAGCGTGCCGAGGAACACGAGCGCGGCCAATCGCATTTTTTTCAAGGCCTGGTGGAATAACAGTATATGATATTCGAGCAGCAGGAGCAGGACCGCCAGTACAAGCGTGACCGGAAACCAGGTTTGCGGACCGCGAACCGTTGTCCAAATATGCGGCGGCGCCGTTGTGGGCATGAGCAGAAAAAACAGCCCCACGATCAGGCCGTACGCCAGGGGCCGAATGAACTTTTCTCTCTTGCCTGCGGCCAGCGAAGACTCGTAATTCCACACGTGGCCGGCGACAGCCGCGCACCCGATCACCAGGACATGCGTACCGTACGGAACATGCCGGTCGTACACAAAGGCCCACGTCGCGCCCACGGCTATGAGCGTGGAAAGGAAACGATGGGTCTTGTCCGGGTAAAGGATGATAAGGGCGACGCTTAAGCCGATTGCTCCGAGCGCCGCTCCGGCAAAATGCGTCTTGTCGCCGATGCCGAAGACCACGAGCGCCTGGCCGCTCAGGCTGAGCGCCAGGGCAAGCTGCGCAAAAAACGGGACCTTGCCCTGACCGTGCCGCAGGAGGACGGCGCCGGCCGTGAGCACTGCCCCGAACGCGATTGCCCCCTCGCTCGAAGATATAATATTCGTACCATAGATGAACACCAAAAACATCAAGGACGCGATCCAGGCGCTTATGGCCACAAGACCACGCACGAACCAAGGCGCCTGGCGGTCCTCAGTGAATACACTCGCCAGTTCTTCAGGCGTCACCGCGCGGTCAACCTCGAACGTTCCTTCGGGCCGCATCTGCTCCAGCACTTCGCGTATGGTCATCATTCTGCCGCTCATAGGCCCTCCCGCGGATGCGTTTTTGCGATGTTTCGCAGCCATGCGGCCGAGCCCGCGGACAGCGCGACGATCAGCAGGCTTAAAAGAAGAAAGCCCCCGTAATTACTGCCGAGCTTGTCAGCGAAAAATACGGTTATGAGTACGATCGCGCTGAGAAGCGCCGAAGCGATCATGTAAAGATCAAAAATCCGGACGCGGTAGAACCACGGAACAAAGCCCCCGCCGGCAAAATACAGTGACCAGAGGAGAACGATAAGATTACGATGAGACTCAAAGGGGTGATGCGATAGAATGGAAAACGTAAGCGGAATCATGAGCACAAAAAGCCCGAGACTCGCGACGAACCGTGGAGCCCACCGTCCTTTGAGCCAGGAAACGCCGCGCGAGGAGAAGAACTCCCACAGGGCAAGGCCCGCGGCGTTTATGCCGAAGATAATCCCATAGGGGAGCGGATTCCGATACTCGAACCACGCAGATTCCACGACCTGTCCCCAGTAAAGATACACCGTTGCTTCAAGCAGGACGAGCAGGAGGAGCCAGAGAGCGGAGAAATTGCTTATGACGACCCAGCCTGCGATCAGGAACGACCATCCGAGGAACAGCTCGTAAGCGTCCGCTCCCGTCTGGTAGATTTGGCCGAAGAGCGCGAGCAGGGCGCCGGTCAGGACCGCGGAGACGAGCAACGCGGCTTTCCCCGAGGCCTTATCAAGCCCGTTATAGGAACAGGTGAACACGGCCGCGAGCAGCGCAATCTGCGCCACGCCGAGCTTAAGCAGCCGGTGCATGGACGCCCAGTTGTACGCGAAGAAAAAAATCACCCCTGCGGCCAGCAAAACCGAGCCAAGCAGCAGAAAAAGCGAATTGAGAAAGCGACCCCAGGCTTTCCCGTCCGGGATGATTCCGGCGATACGGAGCGCCTGTTCCAATTCTTCAGGCGACACAAGCCCCGCCCGCGCCAGACCCCGCAGGTTTTCCGAAGTCGCTTCTTTATTTAACAAACTCTGGTCCATGTACGTCCTCCCGAGGGAATTCATCTCTTCAAGCAATCCGCCTCGCGATGCCCCGGAGCAAGAGAACAAAAATAGGACAACCGTCTATTTGCGTTCGTACACCGTGACGAATTGACCGCTGCCGACCGCTGTGCCGATGACAAAGTATTTCGCATCAGGGCTAAAAGCCGTGCAACTCAGACTGCAATCGCTCTCGATCGTGCTGAGCGTTTTGCGGTTTCCGCTCGTGGTAAATTGTGAACAATCGGCGATTCAAAAATTCTACTCTAAACCTGTTTTCGTGGCAAGAAAAAAATGGGGGGGCTCACTTCTTCTCTCCCGCCTTCTTCAAAAGCATAAACAGCCAGAGCCCCATGCCGATGACCAATATCACAACCACGATCTTTAAGATGAGTTTCTCAAAACCAGCAAACCATTCACTCCAACCGGGACGGCCTGCACTTCCCCGTACCGGAGATAGCTCAACTCGCGCATAAGGATGCTGGGGCAGGGTGTTCTGGTTTATAAACTGGGCGATATCATATTCCGGCCGTTTGAGCTGATGGTTGCCGAAACAGAGCGAATGTTTCTCGTCGTTCTTCAAGGCGATGAAATACAGGTTCTGCTGGGCCCAGGCAAGCGCTATTCCCTTTATCTCAAGCGGCGGATTATTCTTGTTTACGATGACAAGCCTGTAAAAGGCTTGCTTCGATATTTTCTGCTCGATTTTATTTTTTTCTTCATGCTTTTCCACGGACAGCGGAAAACGATAAAGCATCTCGATCGCCAGGAGCCGGTACGAATCATCCTTGCCCGTGTTGCTCCCATAGAGCTTCACGGTCCGGTAGTAATACGGGTTGGATACATCCAGCGTCAACTGGTCTGCGGGAAGATCGGCCTGAAAAACAATTACCGTGTTCCCCTCTTTATCCATACTTGACGAAAAGTCGGCAAATGCCTTCTTGTCATAAACAGGCTTTTTCTCTGACGGCGTCTGAGTGATTCCTTGTACAGAACGGATGCGCAGCTCTTTCTTTTTCACGCCGTTCACGCTGAAATCGAGGCCATCATACTTGAGCCGGATAGAAGGCTGCGCCGCTGCCTGGGGCTTATAGTCCGTAAGCTTCAGCCGGAAATAGTGAAAGTCCGTGCTCGGGAACTCTACCTTGGTCTTGCGCAGAGTTACCTGGGAAGAAAAATCATAGATGCTGTCGTCAACGAGTGGATGCCACGTCTTTCCATCGCTGCTTCCTGAGGCGGCAATCTGCTTCTTAAAATCAGTTCCCGGAATATCCAGGTTCAACATACTGATGGGCCTATGGTTCTTCGGCAGTTTCGTGATGACGGTTGCGGACGATGCATCGTTTTCATACCCGGTTATTTCCAGGGTATAGGTCTCTATTGTTTCGAAAGGAGGATTGTTCTTGATAACGACAAAGGGCGTCTCCTTTTGGCCGGCATCGAAGAGCCGGAGGTCTTCAAGACCCGGAGCAGCCTTCTGAATGAGCTCATCCGTAAGATGGGCCTGATAGAGGGCCTCGGCCTTGAGCGCGCCGTTCACTTCCGCGCAGTACCGAAAATCCGCGGGTGTGGGCGGCGCGGCCACGGCTTGCAGAGGTAGGCAACACGCGAGCAGGCTGAAAAGAAAAAGTAGTTTTTTCATCACCGGTCCTTTTTGTCTGCGTCAGACAGGGCATTGATGATCCGGTCCTTATGTCGATAATACAGGTACGACGTGCTCACGAGCACGAGGCCCAGGACGATGAACGAAATAATACGATAGGGCGTGCTGACATTGGCCATGTCGAACAGAAAAACCTTCAGCACGACCACAAGAAACAGGCCGATGGAAGTCTTTCTGAGCGTTGCGATGTTTCGGCGAAAGCCCATACGCATAAGCGCCACTGAGAAAAGCGTCCAGAGGACCGAGATGGCGGCAAACCGCGCCTGCGGAAGATAGTCGTAAAAGAACGTCGAGACCTCGGCAGTCAGGGTTATGAACAATACCACGCCGAAGATAAGACCGCACACCGCGGAGTCCCCGCGCTTTGACCCGAGAACGTTCATCGGCGACTGTTTTGCGAGCATAACGGCGAGATACAGCGAGCTCAGGACAAGCGTCGTGGTCACATATCGTTCAATGATCAGATAGGTGTAGCCGCCCTCGATGGTGAAAGCGTGGGAAAGCCGGAAATGGAAGACCACCTCGTAATCGTAGAACAGAAATTTTCCTGCCGCGAAAGCCAGAAGAGCATAGGCCCCTGCGGTAAGGCTGCGGCGCTCCAGCTTGACAGCCATCCAGAGCAGGCCGATGGACTGGGCGGACCAGAAGATGGTGATCCAGTGTTTCGAGAAGAGCACGGGGACCGTGATGATGAGAAACAGCATGGCCATTGCCAGCATCATCACAAACACATCCAGGGTCTGCTTCCCTTTCTGGAAGAGATACGAGGCCATGGAAAGAGACACCGCTGCGTAGAAAATAGTAATGATGCTCACCCAGGGAACTCCATACAATTCCCGGATCATGAAATAGCCGTACGCGAAGGCGATAAACGCATTGATTCCCATGAGAGCGATCTCTCGGCCGGCGGAGCCTTCGCCCTTCCTGACCTGGTAGGTAAAGGGCACGAACGTATAAATAAGATAGAAGACGTTCAGAAACAGGATTGCGGGCCAGAACTTGGCGGTTTGATAATGCTGCGCGAACCAGGCCGTGTACAGGAGATACGTGAACGCGAGCCCCAGCGTGTTCAAGAGGTCCCACTTTTTGTAGAACGCAATACCGAGCAGTCCCAGGTTCAGGATCGTCATGTAGGTCATCAACGCGATTTGATTGTCCTGGCCGGTGGTAAGCAACACGGGTGTCAGGAAACCGCCGATCAGTCCCATGACCGCAAGCCACTTGGTGTCATAGCGTATGGCCAGGGTACAGGCCAGCATGGTGATCAGGACCATGACGGAAAAAGAAAGCGTCTGGTCGAAAAGCTGGTAAATCTGGAACGCGGCAAAGGTGGAGAAGTAGAGTACCGCGATGCCGCCGCCGATAAGCGGCAAGCCGAACTTTTCGAGGTCTTTCCTGCGGAACCAATCGCCTGCAACCAGAAAGACGATGCCCCAGACATAGGCCAGGGCGACCCGTCCGGCAGGCCCCACCCACCCCTGCTCAAAGGAATATTTGAGGAAGTATCCCACGCCGAACACCATGGTAAGGATGCCGATGATTAAAAGCCACTTCTGGCCCATGCGCACCTCGAACTCCGAGGAATCCCGCTTCGGCTTGATGGTCTGTTTGAGCATAGGCCCGGGAGCAACGCGCTCCTGCTTCACGGTTTCCGGTTCCGCGCTCGTAAGCGCCGGCTCTGCCGCCGCCGGGACTATGCCCGCCGATCGCTCCAGGTCCCGCTTGAGCAGTCCCTCGAATTCGTTGATGCGGCTTTCGATACTCGCGAGTCCTGAACTTAATTCAGTACGCACGGAGCCGAGACGCCCGACCTCTTTTTGCAAAGCAAAGTAAAGGGACAGCCTGGCATTAAACTCCTCGCCGTAATCATGACCGCATCCGGCGCAGTATCTTCCAGGGGTTGTGATCGGCTTCATGCACTTCGGACAATTCATGGCGCCTCCTCGTGGGAATTGCAGTTACGTCGTGAATGTGTAGGAGCGTACTATAAGACTTATGAAATTGCAAGAGAGAAAAGGATGAAAAGGTGCTATACTAGAGCTTTAAACGCGCCGCCGCGGCATATCCGCCCAGGCAAACAATACAATCCCTTAAGGAGGAAACATCATGAAAAACAGAGATGAATATATCGATAAGCTGGCAGCGCAGCTGAAGGAGTGGTCCGCCAAAATTGACGAGTTGGAGATAAAGGCCCGCTCAGCGAAAGAAGACGTAAAAATCGGGTATGAAAACCAGGTCCGCGAACTCAAGAAAAAACGCGATACCGCCACGCAGACACTTCAGGAACTGAAGAGCGCAAGCAGCGAAGCCTGGGATGTCGTGAAGGCGGGGGCGGAAACCGCATGGGCGGACTTGAAAAAAACCGTCACCGAGGCAAAGGAAAAGTTTAAAAAATCGTGAGCCGCTCAGCACGGGTGTAAGCACTGAAAAACCCTCGCCTTGTTAAAAACCCACCCGAAAGGGTGCGGTCACCTCATTTACTATAAATACGTTATGCTGCGATAACCGCAGGCTTTAGCCTGATCGAGCCCGCTCTTTGGAAAAATTATATGGCTATGAGCGACCAACAACATAAAGATCCTCTTCACGGCGTCACGCTGGAAATGATGCTTACTCAACTGGTGGAGCATCATGGATGGGAAAAACTGGGACAGATCATCGACATCAGATGCTTTAATAATGACCCGAGCATCAAGTCCAGCCTGCAGTTTCTGAGAAGGACCCCCTGGGCGAGAACGAAGGTCGAGGAGCTGTATCTGAAGTATAAAAGAAATGCTTTGAAAAAGCCGAAACGCGGTTAATACGGTTTCATGGTATGTACGGCCATATGTCATAAAATCCCTCC
>JBGPUS010000054.1:0-11267 GCA_041491325.1 Nitrospirota bacterium
AATATTTTCGCCAATCAGAGAAAAAACAGTTGCAGCATATTGCCGGATATTGTATATTTTTATCATTATGATGACGATTACCGAAAAGATACTGGCCGCGCACTGCGGCAAAAAAGAAGTCGTTCCCGGTGAATTGATCAACGCAAAGCTCGATCTGGTGTTGGCGAACGACATTACAGCGCCGATCTCGATCAAGGAGTTTCGCGCGGCCGGCGCAAAAAAGGTGTTCGATCCCGACAGAATCGCGCTCATCCCCGACCATTTCGCCCCGAACAAGGACATCCCTTCAGCCGAGCAGTGCAACATGCTCAGGCAATTCTCGCGTGAACACAATCTCTCGCTCTACTTCGAAGTCGGGAAAATGGGCGTTGAGCATGCTCTTCTACCGGAACAAGGTCTCGTTGTGCCCGGTGACGTGGTGATCGGAGCAGATAGTCATACCTGCACCTACGGCGGCCTGGGCGCGTTCTCAACCGGAGTGGGAAGCACCGATGTGGCTGCTGCCATGATGACCGGCGAAGCCTGGTTCAAAGTGCCTGAGAGTATGAAGTTCGTCTATAAAGGCAAGTTGGGCAAGTGGGTCGGCGGCAAGGACATCATCCTTCATACCATTGGTGATATCGGTGTGGACGGCGCGCTGTATCGGGCCATGGAGTTTACCGGCGAGCCGATCAAAAAACTTTCCATGTCGGGACGTCTGACCATATGCAATATGGCGATCGAGGCCGGCGCAAAAAACGGCATAATCGAACCTGACGAGATTACGGAAAAATACGAGGCAAAGCGCGCCACGCGGAAGTACAAGTTCTTCAAGAGCGACAAAAAGGCGAACTACGTGGAAGTGCGCGAATATGATCTTACCACTATGGAGCCGCAGATTGCCTGCCCGCATTTGCCGGAGAACGTAAAGCCGGTGGGTCAGCTTGCCTCCATTAATATCGACCAGTCGGTTGTCGGGTCCTGCACGAACGGCAGAATCGAAGACATGCGTGAAGCAGCCAAGGTGATCAAGGGCCACAAGGTCCACCCCTATGTCCGCATGATCGTGATTCCCGCCACGCAAGCGATCTACAAACAGTGTATTAAAGAAGGCCTCGTGGATATATTTATTGACGCGGGAGCAGCCTTCAGCACGCCGACCTGCGGACCCTGCCTCGGCGGGCACATGGGAGTACTCGCGGCCGGCGAGCGCTCCATCAGCACGACGAACCGGAATTTCGTGGGAAGAATGGGCCATATAAAGAGTGAAGTGTATCTGTCCAATCCCGCGATCGCGGCCGCGTCCGCGGTCCTCGGAAGGATCGGAAGACCGGAAGAGTTGAAATAGCGTTCGGTCCAAACAGCTTAAACGGTTTAAACTGTTCAATCGGTTTAAACGGCTAATTCATAACGAGGTTTCAATGAAATTCAACGGTAAAGCATGGAAATTCGGAGCTGATGTCGATACGGACGCGATCATCCCGGCGCGGTATCTCAATACGTCGGACCCCCAGGAGCTTGCTTCCCACTGCATGGAAGACTCGACGAACCCTGATTTTATCAAAAAAATGAAACCGGGGGACATCATCGTGGCGGAGAAAAACTTCGGGTGCGGTTCTTCGCGAGAGCATGCCCCGATCTCCATCAAAGCAGCAGGCGTGTCGTGCGTCGTCGCCAAGAGCTTTGCGCGGATCTTCTACCGGAACTGCTTCAATATGGGACTGCCCATCTTCGAAAGCAAAGAGGCGGTGGATGGGATCAAGGAAGGCGATGAAATAGAAGTTGATGCGGACGCAGGCGTGATTAGAAACCGCACGACGAATATGACCTTTACTGTTGCACCGGTACCGGCGTTCATGCAGGAACTGATAAACGCTGGTGGGCTCATGGCGTATACGAGGAAAAAAGCCGACATTAATCAGGGGCATACGTAGACTTTATACCTTGACCGGTTTTCGTTATACTAAAGAACAACAGTACAGATAGCTCAAGCAGAGCAACATTTCAATGCACTCGCCCTTGGTGAATCAACATCAATTGTCCATGATATCAATATAATAGATATTGGCATCTGATTTGCTTTAAGAATGCGTGATGTGAGTGGAACGTCAAGAGCCCGCAATAGGGGATTTGCGAAGCAGTGAACTTATTCCAACCGAACAGCGAACACGTGAAGAGCCATCTCTGCGCACTCTGCGTATATTTCAGCAAAAATATCGATGGACCACACTATCGCAGTGAAGAGCTCGCTTCTTGCGGGCCCGCCTGCGGGCTGGATTTTACGCCCGGAGATGCTTGCTGCGAAGAATTAAGAACGAACAACTGCGGCATCAGGAAGAGGCTCGCGCCCTCTTCGTCCGCAGGGTGATGCCGGCGTAAAAATACCGCCGTTTTTAGGTTCAGACGTAATGCGGCTTCATTAATCATACTATCATAAGAGTGTGTCATTTCGAGGAGGCAGTGTACATGTCAAAAGGGATTTATGTAGCCAGCGCGGAACCGAAGGTCGACAAAATCATCGTTGTTCTCGGCATGATGGACCTTCTCAGCAACCAGGCCCAGAAGGTGGGCTTGTTCAGGCCCATCATTTCGGACTCCATTGAACCCGACCCGACGATCCATCTCATCAGGAGCCGTTACAACGTGACGTTCCCCTACCCGTCCATGTTTGGGTGCACGCTCGAGGTTGCTAAAGAGCTGATCGCCGCCAAACAGGTCGATGAGCTGCACAAGATCATGATCGAAAAATATAAAGCCCTGGAAGCGCAGTGCGACATCGTCCTTTGCGCCGGCTCAGACTTCCGGAGCGCAGCCTCGCCCGTGGAATTCGATTTTAACCTGGAAGTGGCCAACAACCTGGGCTGTCTCCTCCTGCCGGTCATAAAGGGACACGGCAGATCCATGGAAAAGATCAGCGAAGTGGCCTTAAGCCTCATCGAAGTTCTCGAAAAGAAGAGGTGCGAAATCCTTGCCCTGGTCGTCAACAGGGTCGCGAGCAGCCTGATGGTCGACGCCGCTATTCGCCTGAGGAATGTCGTTCCCAAGGGTGTACCGGTATACGCGCTCTCCGAGAACGAAGGACTGTGGAAACCCACGGTATGCGAGATCGCGTCGGCCCTGCACGCTGATTTTTTAAGCGGTTCTGAGGAGTGTTTCAAGCGCGACGTCGTTGATTACAAGGTTGCGGCCATGAGACTCGATAACTTTCTCGACCACATCAACGAGGGGACCCTGGTCATCACGCCGGGAGACCGAGACGACATCACCCTGGGAAGCCTGCTCGCCGACGCTTCGACGACCTATCCGCGGCTCGGCGGGATCGTTCTGACCGGCGGGCTCAAGCCCTCGCCGCAGGTGTTGAAACTGATCGACGGTTTCCCGCATGACGCAGTGCCGATTATGAGCGTGGGAACGGACACGTTTTCCACCACCGTGAAGATCAGTTCCGTGTCGGGCACGCTGGTCCCGGACAACACCCGCAAGATCGAAACAGCGCTCGGAATCTTCGAATCCGGCGTCAATGTCCAGGAAATAACGGGCCTGATCGCGGTGCCTCGCACCAACCGCATTACACCGCTGATGTTCGAATACAACCTTATCCGCCGCGCAAAGACCAACAAACAGCACATCGTCCTGCCGGAAGGTGATGAGCCGCGCACGCTCCAGGCGTGTGAACTGCTTTTGCTGAGGCAGGTCGTCGATATAACGCTGCTCGGCGACCCCAAAAAAATCCAGCAGAAAATTTCCGAACTCGGTCTGTCCCTTGAGAAAGCGAACATTATCGACCCGGCTTCCTCCGAGCTGCGCAAGGAGTATGCCGAGACCTACTATGAACTCAGAAAACACAAGGGCATGTCCAAGGAAATGGCTTATGATACCATGGCTGATCCGAGCTACTTCGGTACGATGATGGTTTACAAAGGGCAGGCCAACGGCATGGTGTCCGGCGCCGTCCATACGACCCAACATACCATTCGCCCGGCCCTCGAAATCATCAAGACCAAGCCCGGTACCTCCATTGTCTCCAGCGTGTTTCTCATGTGCCTGGCGGACCGCGTGCTCATATTCGGAGACTGCGCGGTAAACCCGAACCCCGACGAACAGCAACTGGCGGACATCGCCATCAGCTCGGCGAGAACAGCGGCGGCCTTCGGCGTGGAACCCCGGGTCGCCATGCTTTCCTACTCGACCGGCGAATCCGGGAAAGGCAAGGAGGTCGACAAGGTCCGCGAGGCCACGCGCATTGCGAAGGAGCTGCACCCGGAACTCATGCTTGAGGGACCTCTGCAGTTCGATGCGGCGGTCGATGAATCGGTCGCCAGGATAAAACTGCCCGGAAGCGAGGTCGCGGGCCGAGCAACAGTGTTTATATTCCCCGACTTGAACACGGGCAACAACACCTATAAGGCCGTGCAGCGGTCCGCCAATGCCGTGGCGATCGGCCCCGTCCTTCAGGGTCTGAATAAACCGGTGAACGACCTCAGCAGGGGCTGCAGCATCGCGGATATTCTCAACACCGTCGTCATTACCGCCATTCAGGCACAGGCGAACGGAAACGGGCAGGAAGGTAAGCATATATGAAAATATTGGTCCTTAATGCCGGCAGCTCGTCCATCAAATATCAGATTTTCAATATGGAAAACGCTTCCGTGCTCACGATGGGATTGCTCGAAAAAATCGGAGAAGCGACAAGCAAGCTCAAATATAAATGGTTCGATGAAAATGGCGAGCACGAGGCCGCGAAGGAGGGTCCGATAGCGGACCACAACGAAGGCCTCAAACTCATCCTGGACATCACGCTGAAACTCGGCGTGATCCGCGATCTGAAAGAACTATCCGGGATCGGCCATCGCGTGGTTCATGGCGGCGAGGCCTTCTGGAAGCCGACCCTGATTACCGACAAAGTCGTTGATGCCATTCGGGACATGATCCCGCTGGCGCCGCTGCACAACCCGGCCAACCTCATGGGCATCGAGGTCTCTCGTGAGCTCTGTCCAAATATTCCGCAGGTTACCGTGTTCGACACCGCCTTTCACCAGACGATGCCCTCCAACGCATACCATTATGCCCTCCCGTACAACTACTACAAGGAACTGAAGGTGCGGCGCTACGGGTTCCACGGCACGTCGCACCTCTATGTCGCGAAGCAGGCGGCCCTCCATTTCGAAAGGCCGCTGTCCTCCTGCAATTTCATCACCCTGCATCTCGGCAACGGCACCAGTGTTACCGCCATCAAGGACGGCAAGAGCGTGGACACGTCGATGGGAATGACGCCCCTCGAAGGCCTCGTGATGGGCACGCGCTCCGGCGACCTCGATCCGGCCATTCCCTTTTACCTGGCCCGGTGCAGCGGCAAATCCTTTGATGATATCGAGAAAGTCCTGAACAAGGAAAGCGGGCTCAAGGGCATATGCGGCGTAAACGACATGCGCGAGGTCGAGCGTCTTGCGGGAAGCGGGAACCTGGCGGCCCAGCTTGCCCTCGACATATTCTGTTACCGCGCCAAGAAATACATCGGGGCGTATTACGCGGCGCTCGGCAGGCTGGATGCCGTCATCTTTACCGGCGGCATCGGCGAAAATTCCGATGTCGTGAGAAAACAGGCCTGCGCCGGGCTGGAGTGCTTCGGCATCGCGATTGACAACAGGAAAAATGAACCCCGGATGCAAACGCTCCGCGAGATATCGACGGACGTTTCAAAGACCAAGGTCCTGGTGGTCCCCACAAATGAGGAGCTTGAGATCGCGCAGCAGACCGTCGAGTGCATCAGAACGTCAGAGAGCAAATAGCATAACCGGCAAAAAAGGTAACGTTTTAGAGGCTGTTGGGAAAGTCAGTTACAGTATTATCTGACTTTTTCAGCAGCCTTTTTTGTCGGCGAACACGCCCCTGCCGGTTAAAACAAAAAAAGGCGGAGCCCATACGGACTGGAAGAGAAACACAATCCGAATGAACCCCGCCTCGTTGATTCTAAAAACGGCATTTGACACGGATAAAGCGGATAAAAACCCTGATAACGGTGGATTTTTCTCTGCTTATCAGTTCGCCCAAACGAAACTTTGCTTCATGATTTATCCGCTTTTATCATATGTTAATCAGTGTCCAACTGCTCTTTTAGGTTGCTTGCGGCAATTTACAGCTTGTCCGTCATACTCCTAGCAATTACCCCATCCACTTCTCTTCCGCGCTCGTTGTCCGTAAGGGCTTGCCCGCTTCAGCGGGGAGCAGGCATGCTTCTCCTTCAATCGGGGAAATGACCACTTCACCCCAGACATCTTTTACCCGTTCTTTGACCTGGAGCAATTCATACCACCGCTTGAAGGTGCCGACGATCACGACGACCATCATGGCCATGACAATACCGGCAAGGGCGGTCAGCAGATAGAGCCCTTTCGGGATATAGACGGCTGTGATGTTTAAATAACCGGCATACATCGTGACGAACGCAAGGAAGATGCCGGGGACCGCGGTCACCCACATATACTTCGCCTTGCCCATGCGGATCAGCATGGTGGTGACGATGATGAGGGCGCTCGACGCGAGGAGCTGGTTGCTCATGCCGAAGAGCGGCCAGATGGTGGCGATATCGCCGGTGTAGACGAGATATCCCCACGATAACGTGAAAAGACCGCCGGTGATGATGATGCCCGGCGCCCACTTTCTCTCGCTGAACTTGGGGTACACTTTGCCGAACATCTCCTGGAGAAGGAACCGTCCGACCCGCGTGCCCGCATCGACCGCGGTGAGAATGAAGACCGCTTCGAACATGATCACGAAGTGGTACCAGTATTTCATCAGACCCTTCATGCCGGGAATCGAGTCGAATATATAGGCCATACCCACGGCAAGCGACACGGCGCCGCCCGGCCTGCCCTGGACTTTCTCCTGGACCTCCGTGGCAAGCCTATCGAGCTCGACCGTCGGCATCCCGAGTTTTGCAAACGCGGCAGCCGGGGAGTTGATGGCGAAATAGTCGGCCGGGATCAGCACGCATGCGGCGATCAACGCCATGATCGCAACAAAGCCCTCGGTCAACATTGCGCCGAAGCCGACAAAGAGAATATCGCGTTCATTGCCCACCATTTTCGGCGTGGTTCCGGTCGCGATAATCGCATGAAACCCGGATATGGCGCCGCAGGCAATAGTGATAAAGACATACGGAAAGACATTACCGGGAATAACCGGACCGCCTCCGCCCACGAACTGCGAGAGCGCCGGCATCTTGAGCTCGGGGTGGACAAAGAAGATCCCGATTGCGAGCAGCACGACGGTGGAAATTTTTAAATAGGTTGAGAGGTAGTCCCGGGGCGCCAACAGCATCCAGACCGGCACCACGGAGGCTACAAAAGCATACAGCGGAATTGCGATGGCAATCTGCGACTTGCTGAGTTTCAATGCCATTGCGAGCGCTGAATTCGGATCAATAGCGCCGCCCGCGAAGACCGCGACTG
Source organism: Nitrospirota bacterium (assembly GCA_041491325.1). Taxonomy (GTDB): domain Bacteria; phylum Nitrospirota; class UBA9217; order UBA9217; family UBA9217; genus JBAZLV01. The sequence continues at coordinate 7,431 of JBGPUS010000054.1, forward strand.
CGAGAAGGGTAACGCCGATAATACTGGCGCCTTTTACGTCGCCGGGGCGGATCTTGTTCATCCAGAAACCCATGAATATCGCGATGGGGATCGTGGACCCGACCACCAGGATGCCCCAGAAGCTTTCAAACAGGGCGTTCAGGCAGGCAATGGAGAGACCGGCAAGGGTAAGGATCAGGATAAAAAGGAAGGCAAAGGACGCGACAACCCCCACGGTTTTGCCCACTTCGCTCTCGGCGATTTTCGCAAGGCTTGTGCCCTTGTGACGCATCGAGGCGAAGAGCACCACCATGTCATGGACCGCACCGCCCAAAACGCAGCCGATGACGATCCAGAGCGCACCCGGCAAATAGCCGAACTGGGCCGCCAGCACCGGACCGAGAAGCGGGCCCGCGGCGGCAATGGCCGCGAAGTGGTGCCCGTACACCACAAACTTGTTCGTCTTTACGTAGTCGATGCCGTCCGCGCAGGTGTCGGCCGGCGTCGGCCGGTCCTGCCTCAGGCCCAAAACCTTGTCCGCGATGAACAGTCCGTACCACCGATAGCCGATGGCAAAGACGCACAATGAAACAAATACCAGAGTCAATGCATTCATAAAGCCCCCCCTTTATACATTTTGATTAATGCTGCTATCGACATAGACAGCTATGTGTATCCTGTAGGGCAAGGCTTTAGCCTTGCTAAAAGCAACCCTGAAGGGTTGCCCTACAAAATAAAACAAACGATGGAGGCTCTTGCAAAAGTCTTGATTCGACGTGGTAGCCGCAAACTTTGGTTTGCGTGTTTTCTTTGTTATCGCGGCGTTATGGGCGCAAGCTAATACCCTGCATTCGCGCTACGCACTCATAACCACTGGGCACTTGGCCTGCGGCTGCAAATACAGGACTTTTGCAAGAGGTTCGATGTAATAATGATTTTTGCGCGTTGTATTGATCAATCGAAGTTTACAGAAGGACGCGGAAGGAAACCACAAAAAAGAGGTGAATGGCGGAATAACGAGCCTGAATGGCGTACTTTTCAAGATGAATGGCGCGGATGCTTGGAGTGGTTAGAGGTCGAAATACTGCTTCAAGTCCTTTACGTTGTAGCGGCTGACCAGGACCTCTGTTTTTTCCTTGTCAGCCATGGCCAATTTGTAGCTCCCATTGAACCAGGGGATCACTTCGACGACATGGTTGATGTTGACGAGAAAACTCCGGTGGGTCCTGATGAAGCCGAAGGGCAGGAGTTTCTGCTCCAGTTCGTGCATGGGGAATTTCGCTTTATACTTCCCCTCGTGAGTATAGACGAACTGTTCTCCGCCCTGGCACCGGATGAACAGAATCTTCTCAGGCGCCGTGGGGATGATCTTTTCGCCTTTGAAGAGCGGTATGCGTTTCGCGGTCTCGAAAGGTTTTTGCTCCTCGGTATGACTTTTGAGCACGTCCGCGGCCTTCAGCGGGACGCGATCGAGAAAGTCCCTGGCCTTGGCAACGGATTTATTGACGCGTTCTGGGGAGAAGGGTTTCAGAATGTAATCAAAGGCCTCTACCTCAAAAGCCTCTACCGCGTACTCCTGGAACGCAGTAGCGAAAACCAAAAGTGGTTTGTGAGGCGACTCCAGCAGGATCCGGGACACCTCCAGGCCATCCAAACCGGGCATCTGGATATCGAGAAAAACTACATTGGGCTTGAGTCGGCGTACCTCCCGTAGGCCTGCCGCGCCGGTGGAAGCCTCTCCGACGACTTCCACGCCGTCGATCCGGCTGAGAAGGTATTTCAACTCCCGCCTGGCAGGTGCTTCGTCATCAATGATGAAGGCTTTCATAATCATGGCCTTAAACGGGGATCGTAAAGGATACCGTCGTTCCTTTCATCGGCGCGCTTTCGATTGTCAGGGCATGAGCGGGTCCGTACAGGGCCGCCAGCCGCATGGTCACATTTCTGAGAGCGATCCCCGATCCGTTCCGGCCGGTCTCTTTTGATTTTTCTGAAAAAAGAGAATCGATTTTTTCGGGGGTCATCCCGACTCCGTTGTCCCGGACGTATATTTTGACCAATCCGTTTTCCCGGCGAGCGCCGATGGTTATGTTCCCTCCGCCTTCTTTCGGCAGGATGCCGTGCTTCAGCGCGTTTTCGACGAGTGGTTGTAAAATGAGGGGGGGGAGCTTGCTGTCCAGCGCCGCGCCGTCGATGTCGAAGTCCACGGTAACCTGGTCTTCGAACCGGGCCATTTCAATGGCCATGTATGCTTTGCAGTGTTCGAGCTCGGTTGAGAGCGGCACGCTGCCCGTCACGGGGTTGATGTTTTTCCGGAAGAACTCGGCGAGTTTTATGAGCAGGTCCGAGGCCGTCTCGGGCGAGGTCCTGATATGGCTGACGATGGTGTTGATCGCGTTGAACAGGAAGTGCGGATTGATCTGGGACTGGAGCGCCCTGATTTCGGCGTCGGCCACGAGTTTTCGGTGGTTTTCCATCTCGGCAAGTTCGAGCTGGTTTGAAAAGAGATGGGCCAGGCCGTGCGCAAGCTCCATGTCGAGGGCGCTGACGCCGTCCTCTTTCAGGCGATACATCTTCAAGGTCCCCACAATCTTGTCCCTCCGCTTCAGGGGGACCACGATGGCCGAACCGAGCCTGCACTTCCCGTATTCGCAGCCGATCTCCCGGCGTGTCGCGGGCACCTGGATGCTACCGCTCTCCAGTGCCTTTTTCGTGGCGGACGTCATGATGTCATCGCCGATGTGGTGGTGGTCCTCCTCGGCCCCGACATGCGCAAGGATCCGAGATTCATCCGTAAGCGCTACGGCGTCGAGGTCCGTCATCTCGATGATGATGCGAGCAGTTTCCGCGGCCGTGCCGGGGTTCAGCCCGCTCCGCAAATACGGAAGGGTGCGCAGGGCGATCTTGAGCGCCGTCTGCGCCTGCTCCGCGCCGACCCGCTCCTGTTCCCGAGAAACCGAGGACACCATCTCGACAAAAACGGCAAGACCGAGCGCGTTTACCACGATCATGGGTAACGCGATGACCTTCACGAGAGCGAGAGCGGCATCGAAGGGTTTTGCCAGCAGAAGGATGATCAGCATCTGGAGCACTTCAACCATGATCCCGGTAACGAGCGCGGCCGGTGCGTCAAACCGCCTTCGCTTTATGCGGTGATACAGAACGCTGCCCGCGAAGCCTTCGACAACAGTGGCAATGCCGCACGCAACCGCGGTGAATCCCCCGACATCGATCAGGAACCGATGCCCTCCGGCAATGAGCCCGGCGGAAAACCCTACGAGGGGGCCTCCTAAAATACCGCCGAGGACAACCCCCACGACGCGCGAATTGGCTATTGCGTTCTGGACCGGAACGCCCATGTAGGTCCCCGCTATGCCGAAAACGCCGAACACCACGGAAAGCGCGAGCTTTTCGTAGCGGGAAGCTTTCCCCATGAGGAACTTCTTGACTACCGCAAAACGGGTGAGAAGAATCAACGTGATGGCAAAAAGCCCCAGCCGTTCCAACATGTGAATGAGAAGCTGAATCGTGGTCATCGTACGCCCCTGCTCATGACGGTTTTTTAAAGACGCCGCTCGTGCCGAGCTTTGCAACAACGAATTGCATTACTATAACACGATTTATTTCCAAATCAAATGCCGATTTTTTGAGCGATAAATAAGAACACGACGCCCCGGAACCTAAAGCTTGTTCGGGCTTGCACTCGAAAAATCGAAACAACTTGCAACGAATAAGCAGATATTGTATATTCACCGTACTACGAAGGAACTAAGGAGCAAACAATGATGCGAGTAGGTTTCATTGGTTGGCGCGGCATGGTGGGCTCGGTGCTTATGGGCCGCATGCTCGAAGAAAAGG
>JBGPUS010000055.1:0-10328 GCA_041491325.1 Nitrospirota bacterium
TAAGGCGGCCCTCACGCGAACGGTGAACAGCTATGCTACGGCGAGCGGCCTGCTCAAAAGCGGCGGCGAAGCGCTCTCCGGAGAGGACGTGCGCGAGGGGCTGACGGCGGTGGTGAGCGTACGTTTGCAGAATCCGCAGTTTGAGGGGCAGACCTAAACCAAGCTCGGCAACAGCGAGGTCAAGGGCATCGTCGAGGCCATGGTGAACGAGGCCTTGGGCTCTTATCTCGAAGAGAACCCTGCCGTCGCGCGCAAGATCTCGGAGAAGGGGTTGAACGCGGCACGGGCGCGCGAGGCAGCGCGGAAAGCTCGGGAGCTGACCCGTCGCAAAGGGGTTCTCGATTCCACCTCGCTGCCGGGTAAGCTCGCGGACTGCCAGGAGAAGGACCCCGCCCTTTCCGAGATATTCATCGTGGAAGGCGATTCCGCCGGCGGTTCGGCCAAGCAGGGCCGGGACAGGAAAAACCAGGCCATTCTGCCGCTCAAGGGCAAAATCCTGAACGTCGAAAAGGCGCGGTTCGACAAGATGCTTTCGAGCGATGAGATCAAGGTGCTCATCACGGCGCTCGGGGCTGGTATCGGTTCCGAGGAATTCGACATCGCCAAGGTGCGGTACCACAAAATTGTCATTATGACGGATGCGGATGTGGACGGAGCGCACATCCGGACGCTCCTCCTCACGTTCTTCTACCGCCAGATGCCGCAGATCATCGAACGGGGCTACCTTTACATAGCGCAGCCGCCGCTCTTTAAGGTAAAACGAGGCAAGACCGAACGCTATATCAAGGATGATTCGCGCATGGAGGATTTCCTGCTCGACCTCGCGGCCGAGGACATGGAGCTCTATTCAGCCGAGCAGAGCGCATGGCTGTCGGGAGAACGGCTTACCAAGGCGCTCAAGAAGCTTGTTCAGTTCGAGAAGACGCTCGATAAATTCAAGAGAAAACGCCTCGACGTCATGGTGTTGCGTGCGGCGCTTCTGGACAAGGCGTTCAATAAAGCTCACCTGAAAGAAGAAGACAAGCTCAAGGCCGTCGCTGCAACGGTGGAAACATATCTTAAAAAATTCCATCCCAAAACTCTTACGGAGTGGGCCATAGAGCCGGACGAAGAACACCAGGCCCTGCGGCTGCGGTTCGATTCGAAATACGATGCCGCGCATTCAAGCATTATCTTCGATGAAAACTTCGTTACCACACCCGAGTTCCGGGAGCTTCAGAGCCTGTCTCCCGCGGTCCTCGGCCTCGGCGCGCCGACGTACAAGATCCGCGAGAAAGGCGAAGAGAAGACCTTCAATGATACGGGCAAGCTCGTCGCCTACGTGCTGGAACTCGGCAAAAAGGGCCTCGCCATCCAGCGCTATAAAGGACTGGGCGAGATGAACCCCGAACAGCTTTGGATGACGACCATGGATCCCGAGAAGCGGACGTTTCTCCAGGTGACGGTCGAGGACTCGGTTAAGGCCGATGAAATATTCACGATCCTCATGGGTGACCAGGTCGAGCCGCGCCGCGCCTTTATCCTGCGGCATGCTCTTGAAGTGAAGAACCTGGACGTATAGCAATGATCGGCAAGCGATTTTTTTCCATCTCTGTGCGGAAACAGTTTTACCTGAGGATTCGGAACATGGGAAGAAAGAAAGACTTGGCTGACGCCGAAGCGCTCGACGAAACCTAACAATTATGGAACAACAAGAGATAAAATCACAAATCAATATCGAGCAGGAGATGAAGACCGCCTACCTCGATTACTCCATGAGCGTAATCGTGGGGCGTGCGCTTCCGGACGTGCGCGACGGATTAAAGCCCGTGCACCGGCGGATCCTCTACGCCATGTTCCGGGAAGGGCTCCTGCACAATAAGAAGTACTCGAAGAGCGCGGGCGTGGTCGGCGAAGTCTTGAAAAAGTACCATCCCCACGGCGACAGCGCGGTTTACGATACCATGGTCAGGATGGCCCAGGATTTTAATATGCGCTATCCCCTCGTGGACGGCCAGGGAAACTTCGGCTCGGTGGACGGCGATCCCGCGGCGGCATACCGCTATACCGAAGCCAGGCTCACGAAATTGGCGGAAGAGTTGCTGGCAGACATCGACAAGGAGACCGTTGATTACGTCCCGAACTTCGATGATACCACGGTTGAGCCGACCGTGCTTCCGACTCGCGTTCCGAATCTCCTGATCAACGGCTCGGCGGGCATCGCGGTGGGCATGGCCACGAACATTCCGCCGCACAACCTGTCCGAGGTCGTCGACGGGCTGATTATGATGATCGACAATCCCGAGGTCACCATCCCGGAACTCATGACCGCGATCAAGGGCCCGGATTTTCCCACCTATGGTTTTATTCATGGGTATGAGGGGATCCGCCAGGCGTTCACCACGGGAAGGGGCATCATCCAGATGCGGGCCCGGGCCGTGATCGAAGAAGGCAAGGGAGACCGCGAAAGCATCATCGTGACCGAGCTTCCGTACCAGGTAAACAAGGCGAGGCTGCTTGAGCGGATCGCCGAGCTGGTGCAGGAAAAAAAGATCACCGGGATTTCCGAGATCCGCGATGAATCGGACCGCGAAGGCATGCGCATCGCGATCGACCTCAAAAAGGGCGAGATATCGCACGTGATCCTGAACCAGCTCTACAAACACACGGTCATGCAGTCCACGTTCGGCGTGATCATGCTGGCGCTTGTGAACAACCAGCCGAGAGTGTTGAATCTGAGGAAGCTGCTGTCGAACTTTATTCAGCACCGCCGCGAGGTCGTGGTCCGAAGGACCAAGTACGACCTCAGGAAAGCCGAGGAGCGCGCGCATATTCTGCTGGGCCTCAAGATTGCGCTCGACAACCTCGACGCCGTGATCGCGCTTATTAAGGCTTCGGCCAGCCCCGACGAGGCCAAGACCGGCCTTATTCGCGAGTTCAAACTTTCGGAAATTCAGGCCCAGGCCATTCTCGAAATGCGCTTGCAACGGCTGACCGGACTGGAGCGCGACAAGATCATAGCCGAGTATGAAGAGACGCTCAAGGAGATCGCCCGTCTGAGCGAGATCCTCGCATCCGACGCGCTGGTGATGAAGATCATAAAAGACGAGCTTCTCGCCGTCAAGCAGGAGTACGGCGACGAACGGCGGACCGAGATCGTCGCGGCCACGACGGAGATCGACATCGAAGATCTGATCAAGGACGAGGATATGGTAATCACGATATCCCACTCCGGCTACATTAAGCGTAATGCGCTCACGTCGTACCGCGCGCAAAAGCGGGGCGGCAAGGGCAAGATCGGGATGGAGACCAAGGAAGAAGATTTCGTCGAACGTCTTTTTACGGCCACGGCCCACAGCTTTATTCTTTTCTTCACGAACAAGGGAAGAGTGTACTGGCTCAAGGTGCACCAGATACCCGAAGCGAGCAGACAGGCCAAGGGCAAGGCGATTGTCAACCTGATTCAGATTCAGACGGACGAGCGCGTCACAGCAGCATTGCCGATACGGGAGTTTACGGCCGGCCGCTCTATTCTGATGGCGACCAAGAACGGCACCATCAAAAAGACCGAGCTGGAGTCTTACAGCCACCCGCGGCCGTCCGGTATCATTGCCATAACGCTTGAAGAAGGCGACGAGCTTATAGCCGCCGAAATTACGGACGGAACGCGCGACGTGTTTCTGGGCACGCGCGACGGGCTTTCAATCCGTTTCTCGGAAACCGATGTGCGTGAGATCGGCCGCGCGGGCAAAGGGGTCATCGGCATTCGGCTTGACGAGGGCAACGAGGCTGTTGCCATGGAGATTGTGCGCGACGATTCAACGATCCTCACCGTGACCGAGAACGGATACGGGAAGCGAAGCACGCTTGAGGATTATCGGAGCCAGGGCAGGGGCGGGAAAGGGATCATCACGATCAAAATCACCGAGAAAAACGGCAGAGTGACCGGCATGGCCCAGGTCGCCGGAGAGGATGAGCTTATTCTCATCACGGCGAACGGCAAGGTGCTGCGCATCAGAGCGAAAGATATTTCCGTCCAGGGCCGGAACACTCAAGGCGTTCGTCTCTTCGATATCGGCGAGGGAGACAAGGTCGTGAGCTTTGCCAAGGTGGCCGAACGCGAGGAAGACAAGGATGCACTGCCGGGGGACGGCGCTCCGGAACCCCCGGCGACCGGGGTTTGAATCCGCTATGAGGAAGACCATGATACTGCTCCTGCTCGGGACGCTCCTTGCAGGGTGTGAGATTTTTGACCGGGCCGCAATCAGCGAGTATGAGGCGGCGACCAAGCGTTGGAATGCTGGAGATTACCAGACCGCGGTTACGTTGTATTTTACGCTCGTCAAGGAACATCCGTACAGTTCCAAAGCCGACGATGCGCTTTACTGGGTCGGCGTAACGCAATTTTTGTACCTGGGCGAGACGGACAAGGCCCTTCAGACGCTGCGCCTGCTCTTGAAGCGCTATCCGGGCCGTGACATGGCGTCCCACGCCCAGTGGTATATCGCGCAGATTTATGAACTTGGCTACAACGACTATGCGCGCGCCGTCGCGGAGTACCGAAAGGCGTCCGAATACTCGGATCGCGAGGTGCGGGAAAAAAGCCTGTACGGCCTGGCCGAATGTTTGTTCCGCGTCGGCAAGATCGAAGAAGCGAGGAGTACGTGGATACAGCAGGTGACGAGCTTCCCGAAGGGCCCACAGTCACGGTTGGCATACTTCAGACTGGGGACCGCGGCTTTCTCGAAAGGCGACCTGGAAAAGGCTAAACAGTATTACGGAAAGACGCTTGAAAACAGCACGGACAAGGAGCTTTCCATGAAAGCGAAGTTTGCCCTTGCGGGATGCTTTGAAGCCGAAGACAATCTCGCAGAGGCGCTGAAGCTGTATAAAGAGCTCGAGCCGGAGTATTCGAACCGCGAAGCCATTCACGTCAAAATCGGCGCACTCGAAAATAGGATCGTCAAGAAAAGGTATTGACAACGGAAAAGGAGAATGATAGTTTAAATGCTCGATTTGCGGTTTGTCAGGGACCATCAGGAACAGGTCAAGGCCGGACTCGCCCGACGGGGGATAATGATCGACCTGTCGGAGTTCCTCGCGCTGGACGCCAAGCGGCGTGAAGGCCAGCAGGAGCTCGAAGCGCTTCGCCGCAGACGCAATGAAGTCTCCGAGGAGATCGGTCGGCTCAAGAAGACCGGTCAGCCGGCAGAGGATAAGGTGGCGGAAATGCGCGCCGTCGGCGACAGCATAACCGCCCTGGAGAGCAGCGCCCGCGAAACCGAGGAAGCCCAACGGAATTTTTTGCTTACCATTCCGAACCTCCCTCATTCCTCGGTGCCCGACGGCAAGGACGAGAACGACAATGTAGAGCTCCGACGATGGTCGCCGCAGGGCGGAGACCCGCACGGGTTCTCGTTTGAGCCCAAACCGCACTGGGATCTGGCCGAGTACCTGGACATCATAGATTTTGATCGGGCTGCCAAGATTACCGGCGCCCGCTTTGCTCTTTACAAGGGGATGGGCGCGCGGCTCGAACGCGCGTTGATAAATTTCATGCTCGATCTCCACACCGTTGAGCACGGCTATCTGGAAGTGTTGCCGCCGTTTATGGTGAACAACGCGAGCATGACCGCGACCGGCCAGCTTCCCAAGTTCGAGGAAGAGTTGTTCCGGGTCGAGAACGGGACATACTATTTAATTCCCACGGCAGAAGTTCCGGTGACGAATATTCACCGGGAAGAAATTTTGCCGGAAGAAAGCCTTCCCGTACTTTACACCGCGTACACGCCGTGTTTCCGGCGCGAAGCAGGGTCGTATGGCAAGGACACGCGGGGTCTTATCCGCCAGCACCAGTTCAACAAGGTTGAGCTGGTGAAGTTTTCGCGGCCGCAGGATTCCTATGACGAGCTGGAGAAGCTTACGCGAAACGCGGAGGAAGTTCTCAGGCGGCTCGGTCTCCCCTATCGCGTGATCGTATTATGCGCGGGGGATATGGGGTTTTCCGCGGCCAAGACGTATGACATTGAAGTTTGGCTGCCCTCCCAGAATAAGTACCGGGAAATATCATCGTGTTCCAATTTTGAGGACTTCCAGGCGCGCCGGGGTAGTATTCGGTATAAACCCAAGGGCGGCAAGAAGACCGAGCTGCTGCATACGCTGAACGGATCTGGCCTGGCGGTAGGCCGCACGGTTGTGGCGATACTGGAAAATTTCCAATGCGCGGATGGTACGATAACAATACCGGAGGCGCTTCGGCCGTATATGGGCGGGGCGGAGAAAATAGTCCGGAGAGACTCTTGAGTTTGTAGGGTCTGCGGGGTCTTACGCGTTGGAGGTTTTGAAGCGTTCGAGACAGAACGTGTTCGGACTTAATGAACGCTGTACACTCCATGGACTCAATAGACTGAGAAACACGGAGAGATGGCCGAGTGGTTTAAGGCGGCGGTCTTGAAAACCGTTGAGCGAAAGCTCCGGGGGTTCGAATCCCTCTCTCTCCGCCATACGATAAAAAATTTAGACGGTAAGCTTGAAAACGGAGAGGTGGCCGAGCGGCTGAAGGCAGCTGCCTGCTAAGCAGTTGTGGGGGTAACTCCACCCCGGGTTCGAATCCCGGCCTCTCCGCCATTTTTATCAACAGTACCCCTGATTGGGTAACCGGTTTTCCCGAGCACGGTCACGTATTTACGAGGAGAGTGCGCTCCATGAAGAAGTTGCTTGCTGTTATGCTGATGTGCGGGCTTGTTTTCTTGTTCGCGGGATGCAAAAAGAATGAGGCGAAGGCACAAATGCCGCCTGGGCACCCCGGTATGGAAGGAAGCACACCGCCCGCTATGCATGATATGCCGAAAAAAGAGCGCGCAGTCGTGGTCCCGGAAGAAGTGAAAGCGAAGTGGAAAGCCGTAAAACTGGTGATCGAAGATAAGGCGGCAAAGACGTCGAAAGAATACACGGTGGCCGTCGGCACCGAGCTTGCGGTGCCGAATACGAAGCTAATAGTCAAAGTGCTCGCGTATTTGCCGGACCTCAGAGTGGGAGAAAACGACATTACCTCAGCTTCGAATAAGCCGAACAATCCCGCGGCGCAGGTCGTGGTTCGGGAGGTCGGCAAGAAAGAATGGAACGGTTGGCTCTATGCCAAGCTTCCCGAGATTCACGCGTTTCCTCACGAGAACATCGGTATGAGGCTCGTCGGCGGAGTGTCGAAGTAACTGAACTTGCCTGAAAGAGACGATTTACAGCACATCAAGCACAAAGAAATGTTTTCATCCCGCGCCCATAGCTCAGCTGGATAGAGCGACGGACTACGAATCCGTAGGCCAGAGGTTCGAATCCTCTTGGGCGCACCACTTTTTTCTGAAGACGAGAACCCGGTGGAATAGATTGTTTTTTCTCATTTCAGCTTGGCCAACTCTTGGCTTTATATGTTGTCATGCAATTGCCGACCGATAATGATTTTATGCGCCTGGCGCTGGCTGAGGCCGAGAAGGCCGCGGCTGCCGGAGAAACGCCCGTTGGAGCCGTGCTCGTCGTGGGCGGAGAAGTTGTCGCAGCCGCGCATAACTTGCGCGAGACCCTGCAGGACCCCACGGCGCACGCGGAAGCCCTGGTGCTTCGCGAAGCTTCTGCAAGGCTCGGCAGGTGGCGTCTCTCGGACGCCGTGCTCTATGTGACGCTTGAGCCGTGCCTGATGTGCGCGGGCGCGCTGGTGCTTGCGCGGATCAAGAGACTCGTTTATGGCTGCCGCGACGCGAAAGCGGGCGCTCTTGGGTCCGTGTATGACGTTGTACGCGACGGCAGGCTGAATCATACATATCGAATTACACCGGGGGTACTTGAGGAAGAGTGCCGTGAGATGCTTTCGAGGTTTTTTTTAAAATTGAGAAATAAGACTAAGAGTCCAACGGGTTGAGTATTTATTGTAACGTGCTTGCCCCGTTAGACCATAAGGTTGCGAAGCACGGAGAGGTGGCCGAGTGGCTGAAGGCGGCAGTCTCGAAAACTGTTGTGGGGGTAACTCCACCCCGGGTTCAAATCCCGGCCTCTCCGCCATGTAACTAATAAAGTTCTGAGTGGCAAATCTGATGAAGCAACGTCGGGTGTTTACTTTGAACTCGGAACTCTGAACAGAGAATTGTAGTTAATTGGAGAGGTGGCCGAGCGGCTGAAGGCGCACGCTTGGAAAGCGTGTTTAGGGAAACCTAACGTGGGTTCGAACCCCACCCTCTCCGCCATTCTAACATACCAGTTTAAACCGTATTAAAACGGTTCAAGCGGGTTGAACCGAGGATTATCTGTTAGTATGCGCTCATAAGCCCGGGTCCTGCGCGACCACGGTCCCGTGAACTCCGTCAGGTCCGGAAGGAAGCAGCGGTAAGCGGGTTCCGAGTGCGCCGCAGGGGTGCCCGGGTTTGTGAGCTTTTTAAATTTCAGGCCCGGCCAACAGGCACGTCCCCGCACAGAAATTTTTTATTCGTTGTCTTCGCTGCACTCGCCGTTTTGTCGGCGGTACATCGTCGCAAGCGAGGGTTCTCATGAGCTATCAAGTCCTGGCAAGAAAATGGCGGCCTCAAGTGTTCGAAGACGTGGTGGGCCAGGGGCACATCACGCGGACACTCCAGAATGCGATTGTCTCCGGCAGGCTGGCCCATGCGTTCCTATTTTCCGGACCGCGCGGAGTGGGCAAAACCACCACCGCCCGCATCCTTGCAAAAGCCCTCAATTGCGCGCAGGGTCCGACGCCGGTTCCCTGCGGCAAATGCGATTCCTGCCTTGAGACAACGGCGGGCACGTCCGTCGATGTCATTGAGATCGACGGAGCATCAAACCGCGGCATCGAGCATATTCGAGAATTGCGCGAGGCCGTACGGTACGCCCCCACGGTCGGCAAGCACAAAGTGTATGTGATCGACGAGGTCCATATGCTGACGAACGAGGCGTTCAATGCCCTCCTCAAAACGCTTGAGGAGCCTCCTCCTCACGTGATGTTTATCTTCGCCACGACCGAACCCCAGAAAATACCCGCGACCATCCATTCGCGCTGTCAGCGCTACGGCTTCAAGCGCATCCCCCTGCATGAAATAACCGGCCGGCTCCGCATGATTGCCGATGCCGAAGGAATCAAGATAACCGACCAGGGCCTTTCCTTGATCGCACGGGCGGCCGAAGGCAGCATGCGGGATTCCCAGAGCCTGCTGGATCAGGCCGTGTCGTACAGCGGCATGGAAATCAGCGACACGGACCTTCAGGCAACCCTCGGTTCCGTTGCCCAGTTGACGCTTTTGCAGTTTACCCACAGGCTCCTGACCCGCGATGCTTCGGGACTTCTGAAGCAGCTCGAGGAGTTGTTGGAGCAGGGCCAGGACCTGCGCCAGTTCTTGTCGGGCGTCGTCGAGCACCTGCGAAACCTCCTGGTCGTAAAAACCGCGCGCGAGCCGGGACAACTCGTGGAGCTGCCCGCTGCCGACATTGAGGCCATTAGGCAGCAGGCGTCGGAGGCTGAACCGGAACGCCTTATCCTGTTTTTCGACAGCCTGTCAAAAACGCTCGATGATATGCGCTGGTCGCCTCACCAGCGCTTTACGCTTGAGATTGGCCTTCTCAAAGCATGCAGTCTCACGCCGCTTAAACCGCTTGCTGAAATGCTTTCGCACGTAAAAGAACTCGAGGCGCGCATTTCTTCGGGACGCCGACAGACGGTGGAAACTCCCGCGCACGGGGTCTGCGAGCGTCCCGCTTCATATACTTCCAAAGCACCGGCATCATCCCCCGCTCACACGCCGCCGCACGAGACGGGCGATGCATGGGGAAGAATCATGGCCGCGCTCAAGTCGACAAAACCCAGTCTTGCCGCGTTTCTCGAACACGCGAAGTTCATGGAGCTTTCCGATACCGCGATGACGATAGGTGTCTACGGCGACTTTCAGCGAGGACAAGTAGAAAAACGAGAAAATCGGGATTATATAGAAAAGACGGCGGAAAAGGTGCTCGGTAAAAAAATACCGGTCGTGATTCAGCCGTTAACAGAAACGTCAAAGCCCGGGATAAAAAACAAAGTCCAGAAAAAAACAAAGGATCAGGAACATGATCCTCTGGTCCAGGATGTGCTCAAAGTATTCAACGGAGAACACATCGAAACCGATACCACGGAAAATTAGCCGCGATCACACGGGCATACTGCGCAATCGACCCCGAAGCACCACCCCTTATCGGATAAAACCCTATAGGAAAATCAGACGAAACCCGATTTTTAATCGCGGCAAATTCCTATACTGTCTAGCATTGTCTAACAAAAGACAGTTATGGAATGAAGCAGGTCCGGCTGTCACTCGCATATCCTAAAATAGACA
>JBGPUS010000056.1:0-10181 GCA_041491325.1 Nitrospirota bacterium
GCTCACGGGATCGTGTATATCGCGGACACGGAAAACAGCCGTATTCAGGTCCTGACGTCAGACGGTATATTCCTCAGGCAAATTACCGTGACCCCGAAGAACAAAGGCGCTGATGAAATGAAGGCGCCGGTTGGAGTGGCCGTAGACGCGCAGAACAGGCTGTACGTTCTTGACGCAACGGCGGCCAACGTGCGTATCTTTGAGGCCTCTTCGGATACCGTAGTCAGAATGTTCGGTTCGCGCGGGAGCGGGGTAGATGGGTTTGACAAACCGACGGGCATAACGGTCGATGCCCGAGGGAATATATATATTGCAGACGCCGGGAACTTTAAAATTAAGAAATTCGACCCGCAGGGAAAACTCGTCGGCTCCGTGGGTTCTGAAGGCGAAGCACAGGGCCAGTTTCGTGAGCTCACGAGTGTGGTTGTTGACCGCGAAAATAGGATTTTGGCGCTGGATCAGGGGAAAAACACTATTCAGGCATTCCAGTGTGAACGGGACGACACACCCGTTCTCGCGCCCGCGTCTCCGCCGCCGTCCGTGGAATTCATCAAAGAGATGCGCGGCGAGGCCACGGCCATTGCCATTAACAGGCGAGCGTGGGGCCTCGCGGGAGACTCTCTCTACGCTCTCGGCATCCCCGGAGGCCGTACAATCGGTTCTCGCGGCAGTGAACCCGCATTGTTAAAAAACCCGCGAGGCTTGGCGGTGGATAGCCAGGGGAATTTTTGGGTCGCTGACACGGGCAACGACCGCATTCAAAAGTTCAGCCTCGAAGGCAGCCTGCTCCAAGTCATCGGAAAATCCGGCGGCGGGGAAGGGGAATTTCGAGAGCCTTCCAGCGTAGCAATCAGCCCGAAGGGGAATATCTGTATAGCTGATACGGGAAACAAGCGGGTGCAGGTCTTCAGCCCGAAAGGCGTGTTTCTGGGCGCCTTCGGAAAAGGCGGGAAGCTGGCCGGTCAATTCAACGAGCTTGCGGACATCGCTGTTGACGCTTCCGAAAACATTTACGTCGTGGACCGGAGGAACGACCGGATTTCTAAGACCGATGGCAACGGTGTTCTCCTCTGGGAAGCAGGCAAGACCGGAAAACAGGACGCGGAATTCAAGGGGCCGGAAAACATCGCAGTTTCTCTGGACGGCGAGGTCTACGTGCTGGATGCCGGAAATGCACGCATTCAGGTGTTCGACGGCAATGGAAAATTCCTGAGAAAGTTCGGCAGCGAAGGAACGGGGCCAGGCGAGTTTAAGGCCCCGCAGGGGTTTACGCTTGAAGACGGCCTGCGTCTGTATGTCGGCGATCGAGGAAACAAAAGATCGCAGGTATTCCTCCTCAAACACACTCCGCTGGTTCCAAAAGACGTAACGGCGCAGGCCAAGATCAATGAGATACAGCTGAGCTGGAAAGCCGGCGCCGAATCGTACCTGGAACTCTACACTATTTACCGCGCCGACACTCCTGCCGGGCCCTTTGCTCTGATCGACACGACCACGGCGCCGTTCTACCTGGATAAGAACTTGCCGAGTAACCATGCCTATCATTACCGCGTGAGCAGCAAGGCGAAAGAAGGAAACGAGAGCGCCTCCTCGGGCATCGTTACGGCAATGACGCCGAAGCTGGTACCGGCGCAGCCGAAAAAAGTGAAGATTGAAGCTTCGGAGAGGCACCTTACTCTGTCCTGGCTGCCCAACCTAGAGCCATTCGTCAGCCGGTACCGAGTATACCGTACAAAACAACCGGCGTCCGGCTTCGAACTCGCGGCGAATACGGACAAAACCGTCGTTGTGGACGGACCGCTGCAAGACGACACGCTGTATTACTATCAGGTAACGGCAGTCGGAAAAGAAGGAGACGAGAGCCCGACGAGCGAAGTGGTGTTTGCTTCGACGCCGAAGGCGCCGCTCACGGTGCCGCCGATCGAGATCAGCACGATAGAAATAGGCGAGATTTTCGCTGCGGCGTACAAGTATTATGAATCGCACCCGCTGGGCAAGGTGGCGATCACCAACAATACCGACCGGACCTATTCAAAAGTAAAGGTGAGCTTCGGCATCAAGGATTTCATGGACTACCCGACGGAGATCGAAATTGCTTCCATCGACCCCAAACAAAAGATAGAGCTGCAGCTCAAGCCGGTCTTCAACAACAAAATACTTGAAGTGACCGAGAACACGCCGCTCCAGAGCGAGCTCGCCCTCACCTATTACCTGGCGGGAGAGGCCAAAACGGTCAAGCGGACATTTCCCGTGATGCTCTATGAGCGGCAGGCGATCCGGTGGGACCAGAAGGCGAAGGTGGGGGCATTCGTGACGTCGAAAGACCCGGTGATTACGGATTTCACGCGGGCAGTCGTCCAGCCCTATGTCGACCTGTATCCCAATCTGGACAAGTCCCTTGTCTATGCCCGGGTGCTGTATGACACCCTCGGCGTAATGGGCGTATCGTACATCGTGGACCCAACGCCGTTCCAGGAATTCTCGGAAAATACGGCTATTGTGGATTATACCCAGTATCCTCGCGATGTCTTGAACCGGAAGAGCGGGGACTGCGATGATCTCTCGATGATGTTTGCCGCGGCCCTAGAAAATATCGGCGTTGAAACCGCGCTCGTAGATGTGCCCGGCCATGTTTTCATGATGTTCAATACCGGGCTGGCCGAAAAGGAACGGAAGACGATCGGTTTCCCCGATGAACAGTTGGTTCTCTATCAGGGATCCGTCTGGATCCCGGTGGAAATGACCATGGTGGGTTCGTCATTCACGCGGGCGTGGCAAAAGGGCGCGGAGGAATACCGCGACTGGACGGCAAAGGGGAAGGCCGACATCATCAGCATTCACAAAGCCTGGGAGCAGTTCAAGCCAGTGACGTTGCCGTCTTCCGACTTCAGACCGGCCAAGGTCAAGAGCGAGGAAATCGAGGCCAAGTATAAAGGCGAGCTCGAGACGCTCGGGCGTCAGCGCCTCGCGAACCTTTCCGCCGGTTACCTTGACAGCTTAAAGAAAAAACCGGACGACCTGGATACATTGGGCCAACTCGGCATCCTGTACGGAGAAAACGGACTCACCTCGGAGGCGCTCGAGCAGTTTCAGAAGATGCTGGCCCTGGACAAGACCAGCGCCGTGGCGCTCAACAACATCGGCAACATCAGTTATCTGCAAGGCAGGTTTGACGACGCCCGCCAGGCGTATGAGTCGGCCCTTAAATCGACGCCGGGCGAGCCGGGTATCATGGTGAACCTGTCTCGCGTGCTTTTGCAGACGGGCAAAAAAGAGGAAGCGAAGAAGCTGTTCCAGGACGCAGCCGCAATCGATCCGCGTATGGTAAGGCAGTATGCGGACATCGCGGCGAGCCTGGGAGTGAAATAATAATAGCGAGGAGGCATGATAATGGTGAAAAAATTATTCTCTATCACATTGATACTTGGCCTGTGCTGCGCCGTGGCAGCAGCACAGGAACAGGAGAAGAAGACGGGCATATCTGAATGGCTGAAAGGTTTGCAGAACAAAATCGCGCAGATCATGCCCAAGAAGTCCGTTCCTGTAATAACGGGAGTGGCAGGCGTCCGGGGGGCCAAGGAAGACGCTTCGGTCAAGCTCTACTGGAAAGGCAAAAAGGGCGAAGAGGCGGTGACCGAGGAAGAACTGCTTAAGTTCAAATCGGGCCTGGATACTGCCAGCAAAGACGACAAGACCGCGGCAATAACGGCACTGGATGACTTCATGAAGCAGTATCCCGACAGTGCGCTGATACCGGACGCAAAAAAGACCCTCGATCTTGTGAAGGCCGAGCCGGTTGTGGAAAAGAAGGCCGAACCAAAGCAAGAGAATACGACCGAGAAAAAAGAAGAGAAGAAGGAAGATAAAAAAGAACCATCCAAGTAAAGAGCTTCACCCGCTGCGGCGGACAGACGGTTAAAAAGCGACATTCATGAAGGCAAAAGGCAGGGACCGCTTCTCTGCCTTTTTTTTCGGCCTAATAAGCGAATTCCCGCTTGATAATTTGTACGGACTTTACTATAATTGGGTTGTGCGCGTCAGGTGGGAACGCGCCGTTCCGTCGAAGAGAGCATGATGGACGATCGTTTCCGCCCTGCAAGGGGAGGATTACCGGGTGGCGCCGACAGGAGGGCATGATGGAGAAGGAACCGGCAAACATTTCGAAAAAAGTAGAAGAGTTCCTCCAGGTCTTCAAGAAGGGTGAGGAGTTCACCCAGGAGTTGCTCAAGGAAAACGAGAAGCTCCGATACAAGGTCGCGCAACTTGAAGAGGTGACCAAATTTTCCGGCAAGGAAGGCGACTTCAAGGTCCACACCCTCGAGGAAAAAATAAAATTTCTCGAAGACGAGAACAAGAGCCTTCTCGAACGCTACCGAGTCGTAGAGGAGGAGAATAAGGATTTTGCGAACCGCTACGTGGAGGTTGAGGCCGAGAACAACAACCTCGCAAATCTGTACGTGGCGAGCTATCAGCTCCATTCCACGCTCGACTTTAGTGAATCTCTCAAGATCATCCTTGAGATTGTCATGAACCTGATCGGCGCGGAAGAGTTCTCGATCATGATGCTTGACGAAAAGACCAACGAGCTGACCATCGTGGCCCAGGAAGGCATGGGGCCCGAGGCGAGGGCAAGCATCAAGATGGGAGACGGCGTCGTAGGGGTCGCCGCGAAAGCCGGAGAGCCGTACTACCGCGAGGGAGACCCCGCGGAATTGAAGGGCGTGGACTATCTGCACCCCCTGGTCTGCATTCCGCTCAAGATCAAAGAGCACGTCATCGGCGTGATCGTGATCTATAAGCTCCTGGTGCAGAAACAGGCCTTTTCGAATGTGGATTTCGAGCTGTTCACCATGCTCGCGGGCCACGCCGCCACCGCGCTCTTTTCCTCAAAACTCTATTCGCAGTCCGAGCGCAAGCTGACGACGATCCAAAGCTTTCTCGATCTGCTCAAAGAAAAATAAAGGAGGTTTGAAATGCCTGAGTATAATTTCCTGGTGGTGGAAGATTCGCCGACAATGCGGCAACTGATCTCCTTTGCTTTGAAGCGCATTCCCGGAAGTAAGATCGTCGAGGCCAACGACGGCATTGACGCGCTCAAGAAGCTCTCGACCCAGAAGTTCGACATCATTCTGACTGATATCAATATGCCTATCATGGACGGCCTCAAGCTGGTCTCCATGGTAAGGAACGATCCCGCGCATAAAACCATCCCCATCATTATCATCACTACCGAAGGGGCGGAGGAGGACCGCAAGCGCGGTCTCGCCCTGGGTGCGAATGCCTACGTTCCGAAACCTATCCAGACCGCGGACCTCCTGACCATTGTCAACCAGATTTTAAGCGCGAAAGGATAGCGAAACTCGAAAACGACCGCAAAAAGGGCGAGAGACCGTACGGTCTCTCGCCCTTTTTGCGCAGAGCGTGTTCAGAGGATTGTCAATCGCTGTCGTCCGTCTTGACCGCTTCTCTCTCTCTCAACTGCCCGCAGGCCGCTGAGATGTCCCTGCCGCGGGACTCGCGCACCGGCGCCGTGTAGTGATGATCGAGCAATATTTTCTGGAATCGCCGGACAGCCGCATCGTCGGGTCTTTTGAACGCGCTCCCGGGAAAGGGATTAAAAGGGAGGAGGTTTACCTTGCACCGAATGCCCTTGAGCAGCCTGGTCAGGCGCCTGGCGTCGTCTTCGGAGTCGTTTACGCCTTTCAGCATGACGTATTCGAACGTAATCCGCCTTCGCGGTTCGAGCGGAAAATGTCGGCAAGCCCTCAGGAGCTCACTGATAGGATACCGTCTGTTCACCGGCATGAGCTGATCTCTGATATCGTCCGTGGTCGCGTTCAGCGAGACGGCGAGGTTGACTTTCACGCCTGCCTTTGCCAATGCGGCTATTTCAGGCGCGAGGCCCGAGGTGGAAAGCGTCACTCTGCGGGTTGAAAAGCCGAGCCCTTTGTCGGAGGTTATAATCTCCAGAGCCCTCAAGACCTCCTTGAAGTTGTCGAGCGGCTCTCCCATGCCCATGAGCACGATGTTGCTGATGCCCCTCGCCCCCTCCTGCTTTACGATGCGCAACGCCTCCAGGACCTGGTCCGCTATCTCATGTGCCTTGAGATTCCTCGTGAACCCTCCGCTGCCGGTGAGACAAAAACGGCAGGCTTGCTTGCACCCCACCTGCGACGAAATGCAAAGCGTCATCCGGTCCTCATCGGGGATGAGCACGCTCTCGACCGTATGCCCGTCTTCGAGCTCAAACAGAAACTTTCTTGTCCCGTCCTCCGACGTTTCCGTACCGACGATCTTCAGGGGCGACAAAGAAAAGACGCGCGAGAGCAGGATGCGCTCCTCTTTCGCAAGGTTCGTCATTTCCTCGAAGGAGCGCGCAAAGTTCGAGTAGAGCCATTTGAGGATCTGGCCTGCCCGGTAATTTTTAAGACCGAGCTTAAGAAGCGCGGTTTTCAGCTCTTCAGGAGACAGCGATTTGATGTTTATTTTTGCGGAGTCCATGGTCATGATTTCGTGTACGTGCCGGAATTTAACATCTTTGACGGACAAAAGCAATAAGGAGAAGCCGGAAACCTCTGACTGACGTGGCGCGAAATTACTGCATAAAGATTAGGTCAACATGATAACCAACTAAAGTATTAGCGGATGAAAAAGCTCTTGACACCCCAGCTCAATCGGTGCTACTCTAACGCAGTTTATAGCGGAGAATTCATTGAAAATAGCAATTACCGGCAAAGGCGGCGTGGGCAAGACCACGCTGGCCGGGTTGCTGGCGCGACTGTACGCTACAGAAGGGAAAAAAGTTCTGGCTGTCGACGCCGACCCGGATGCAAATCTGGCGTCGGCCTTAGGAATATCGCCAGAGGCGGCTTCGCGCGCTCTCCCGCTCGCCGACCAGTCGGCGCTCATCGAGGAGCGGACCGGCGCAAAACCGGGTTCGCCGGGCGGTCTGTTCAAGATAAACCCCAAAGTAGATGATATTCCCGATGTTTACAGTATCACGCATGAAGGGGTCCGTCTTCTCGTCGTGGGAAAATCAAAAGAAGCCGGCTCGGGGTGCTACTGCCCGGAAAATGTGCTGTTACGCCGTCTTATCAGCCACTTGATCCTCCGGCTGGACGAAGTGGTTATTCTTGATATGGAAGCAGGCATCGAACACTTGACCCGCGGGACCGCCGGCAGCGTTGACGCTTTCATCGTGGTTGTGGAGCCGGGCCAGCGGAGCATGCAGACGGCCAGGCAAATAGAATCGCTCGCCCGCGGCCTCGGCGTGAAAGAGGTCTTTGTCGTCGGTAATAAAATCCGGCAGGAGTCCGAAAAAGATTTTATTCTTAAGCATTTGCAGGGGATGCGCTTTCTCGGTTTTATGAGCTATGCGAGCGATGCCGTAAGCGCGGACCTCGACGGCAAGTCTCCCTATGATGCTGCTCCCGCAACGAGGCGGGAAGCGCAGAAGATCAAGACCGCTCTTGACGAGTTGATGAAACATTCCTGATTTGGAGTGAGGAAAATGGAAACCGAACATCGGTTCGGAGGTCAGGCATGCTGCCTGGCGAATTTGCCACAGTAAACCCCCATAAGCAGTGCATTACCAGACATAAGGCCGCTTCAACCGCACCTAGTGCCGATTTTGCCAGCCAAAAAAAGAAAAATGTAGTGGCAAGTTGTTTATTATTGTGATATGATGTAACAATTTGTAATTCCCTGATATCCCCGTGAAAGCATTTTTGAGAAAAAAAGTAACGGACGCGCGGGACAGTCTGACGCAAGAAGAGCGGCAGATGAAGAGCCGGAGTATTGAAAACAGGCTGTTTCTGCTGCCGGATTTTAAAGCAGCATCGACGATCATGTTCTTTGCGTCCTTCAGGAGTGAGGTCGATACTGTCCCCATGATCCGGAAGGCCCTTGCCGAGGGAAAGCGGGTTGTGTTGCCGAAAGTAAAGGGTAAAAACCTGGCTCTCTTTGAGATAAGGGAATTCGACAAAGACATCCATGCCGGAGCATGGGGCATTCCCGAACCGCATGAAAACAAGCCGGCCTTTCTGGCTGCTGTGGAGCTCATCATTGTTCCGGGTCTTGCCTTTGATGAGCGCGGCAACCGGCTGGGATATGGCAAGGGATATTATGACAAGCTGCTTTCCGCATTCCCAAAAACCACCGCAGCCTTGGCGTTCGAAGCCCAGATCGTGCCGGAAGTCCCGGTCACCGAGCACGACATTCCGGTCAAATTGATCGTGACGGAAAAAAGAGTCATAGCAGCGCGTCCACCCCAAGCACTAAACGCCTAATGAAGCATCAACTCGACAAGCAAACGTAACCCGAGCTGCTCGGGTATTAAGAACTAACTTTGAGACTTGGAATTCGTGTTTTCCCCGTATGGACACACAGAAAATAGAAAAAGGCGTCCGGCTCATCATCGAAGGCATAGGAGAGGATCCCGGTCGGCCCGGGCTCAAGGAGACGCCCCGGCGCGTGGCGGAGATGTATGAGGAGATTTTTTCGGGTATAGCAGCCAAGACCGAGGACTTGCTTAAGCCCATGGTCGGCGACAGCCACGATGAGATGATCATGATTCGCGACATTCCGTTCTATTCCGTGTGTGAACACCATCTGCTGCCGTTCTTCGGCAGGGCGCACATAGCCTATATTCCCGGAGCGGGAAAAATCGTGGGCATCAGCGCCCTGGCGAAGTCGCTCGAAGTGCTCGCGAAGAGACCCCAGGTTCAGGAGCGGCTTACTGCGCAGTTCGCGGACCTTATCGTAAACCGGCTCAAGCCCAAGGGCGCCATGGTTGTTATCAACGCAGAGCACCTTTGTATGAGCATGCGCGGTGTCAAGAAGCCGGGAGCTCGGGTGGTCACGTCGGCGGTCCGCGGGATGTTTCGTTCCAAAGAGTCTACGCGCATGGAAATGCTGGAGCTCCTGAAAGAGCGCGATTGATCAGATGACGTTCCGGAAATGACCAGGTTATCCAGCAACACGTGAGGGGTTGGATATGTCAATAACGGATCTGAAATACAACAGTACGGCGGCAACGCCGCTGCTGGAAGAAGTTACGAAGCGTTCAGGCCAGAACCTTTCGGCCTGCTATCAATGCCGGCGGTGCGCGGCCGGCTGTCCCGTAGGGGAAGCGACCGGGGTCACTCCCGACCGGCTGATCAGAATGGTGTTGCTCGGCGACAAAGACGCCGCGCTGAACAACCTCCTTGTCTGGCAATGCGTTGCCTGTTACACCTGCGGCGTCCGCTGCCCCAACAATATCCAAACGGCCCGAATCACCGAGACGCTCAAGCAGATGATTAAGGAAGCCCACGCCGAACCCCTGGTCCCCCAAATTGCCGACTTCCACAGCTCCTTCATGACCTCGACCTCCCACTTCGGGCGGGTCAACGAGATGGAGTTCATGGGCATTTACGAAATGAAAACGACCGGGAAAGCGCTCGTTCATGGCCGCTTCAAGGCTATTTTCGATGAGATAAAAAACCTGGTCGGCCTTACCCTGTCAATGATAAAAATCAATCGGATGCACCTCGGTTTCGAAAAGGTAAAAGGCCTGGCCGAAGTGAAACGCCTGTACAAAAAAACAAAGAGCAAGTAGTGTGGTCGGAGGAACGCGTCGACAGGTAATTCATACAACAACATATTCATAACGCTTTCTGATCTTGGTCACGAGGTGCCTTAATGGAAATAGCCTATTATCCCGGATGCTCGCTCCACTCGTCTTCCGCGCTGTATGACTCGCAGTGCAAGCAGGTGTGCGCCAAACTGGGCCTCACGCTCAAGGAGCTCGACGACTGGAACTGCTGCGGCGCTACCTCTGCCGCCAAGACCAATGATTTTCTGGCGATCTCCCTTCCCGCCCGCAACCTCGGCATAGCCGACGCGAGCGGCTACGCGGAACTGATGATCCCCTGCGCATCCTGCTACAGCCGCACCCTTGTTGCCCAACAGACCCTCAAAAACGATAAAGACCTCCAAGCTGCGATCAATGCCGAATTGTCGAAAAAGGTCCGGGGAACGATCAAGCTCCTGAGCGTTCTCGACCTCCTGGCCCGGAAAGCGAAGACCGGAGAACTGGCCGCTGCAGCAACCAAAAAACTCGTCGGCCTAAAGCCGGCCTGCTACTACGGGTGTCTCCAGACCCGATACCCGCTGGACGTTGAACTGTCCGACAATGTAGA
>JBGPUS010000057.1:0-10032 GCA_041491325.1 Nitrospirota bacterium
GGGTGCGCGAATAGTCGTTCAGTATTTTAACGGGATATTATTTCAACGTTACCAGGTAGGAATGTATCTCCGCGCAGCAAACTGCAGGTACCTGAAGAGGGTGAAGTATCAGGCGTTCGCGTTCATCATGTCCGCCGAACTCAAGATGACATGTAAAGAAGAGGGAGTAGTCTTAGGCTAAAGGGGCAAATTCTGCTCAAAACGGCAGGAACATTTTCGCCACCGAGCGCACAGAGGACACCGAGAAAGGCTTGAAAGTAGTTTAGAAATCTACTGTTTTTGCTTCTCTCTGTGTTCTCGGTGGCTAAACAGTTTTTCCGATCTTAGTACCTTGGAGCCTTCGTGGCGATAATTCTGTGTTTTGCTTCTTTAAGGTACTACCCCTGTTTGCCAAAAGGACAGACGGGATACCTGCATTCCACGCACTTCATGCACAGGCCGCCGTGGCCAAGTGAAGCAAGTTCTTTTCTTCCGATCTTTTCTCCCGCAAGTATCCGGGGAAGAACCAGGTCAAAGATTGTCGTGTTGGCATACATACCGCAGGCGGGAATCCCTAAAATCGGGACGGGATCAAGGGGCATGGGGCCGGGGTCCGGAGGGTTTACTTGACCATTGCCCCCTGACGCTTGAGCTCTATCCAAATAAGCAACCAGGAACATTGCGCCCGGCAACACAGCCGATCCGTAGGTCAGGTCTTTCGCGCCGAGGTTCCGGATGGCAAACCGGGTGACGTCATCGGGGTCGACCGACATCCCACCGGTAGTAATGAGAAGATCCGCGCCCGCGCGCATGAGTTCCTTCAGCCGCGACTCTATGTATGCTTGATCATCCGGGGCGAAGTAAATACCGGCAATTTCCCCGCCGAGTTCCTTAATCTTCCTGGTAATTATGGGCGCAAAGGCGTCTTTGATCCTGCCGTAATAGACTTCATTCCCGGTTATGACCACGCCGACCCTCGGTTTTTGAAGTTGTTTGACTTCAATTACTCCTTGACCCTGGCCCCTGGACCCTGGACCCTTCTGCGCAATTCTCACCGCTTCCTCGACAATAGACTTCTTTACCACCAGCGGGATCGCCCGCGTCCCTGCCACGATCTGTCCTTTTTTTACGAGGGTGTTGTCATGAAGCGTGGCGCACATCACGTCGCCCAGCATGTTCAGTTCCAGGAGCCTGTCGGTCCGAATCTTGAGGAGCCCGTCGTATTGCGCTATGATATTTATCTTGCCTTCTCTCGGCTCGCCCTGTGCCGCGACGCCGTCACCAATGATAGCTCCGGCAAGTGCATACGCCGCGTCGTTCTCGTGCATTTCATCGTCACCCACGTGCAGCACAAAGAGATGCTCCTTGCCGAGTCGCTGGAGATGACAGACGTCTTCCTGTCTGATGATGTGGCCTTTCTTAAAAGCAGCGCCTTTGAACTCGCCCGGCCGGATTTCCGTGATATCATGGGCCAGGACCGTGCCGACGGCCTCATGCACCGGGACGGTTTTCGTGCCCGTTTTTTGTTCTTCATGCACTGTGTCACACATGTGAACCTCCTCTGGATAAGGGCGTTCGTGCTCATCACCGCCGCCTAACCTCCCCATCAAGGGGGAGGGACCTAAGGGTTACCCTGCGGCAAGCTACGGGGAATTGCGATTTCAAAAAACCGAATTATAAAAGATACGGTTCAGCAATTTGTGTTTTTAAGATTTATCCTGAGCGTGCGCATTTTCAAAATATGTTCTGAACTTCTCGTCCGCAATTTTCCGCATCCCTTGCTCCAGCGCTTCATATTTCTTTAGAAACGTCCGCGCGTCAGCTGTTAAAACAGCGCCTCCGCCGTTTTTCCCGCCGGCGTGGCGTTCGACCAGTTTCGCGCCAAGTCGTTGTTCCATGGCTTTGATATGGCTCCAGGCCTTTCGATACGAGATGCCGACTTCTCCCGCCGCGCGATTGATCGAGCCATGAGTATCGATTGCCTCAAGCAGGAACCTGCGCCCTCTGCCGAAAACAGGAGCGCCATCCATCTCGATCCATATCTTTGATCTGATCTCCAAACCGTTATGACTTTTCCGCATAACGCACCGCCGAAAAAAAACCGCTGCCGGCCTTCAATTCGTAATAAGCGCCATCGGCGCACGCACTACACAGCACCCTGCCTGCCCGATATGCTTCTCGCATATCCTGGACATGTTCACCGCAGGAGCCGCACACTACTCTTCGAAGCGGCCTGCCCGGCATGTCCTCGGGTCTTAGTTTTACGGCGACTTGCATCACGTTAAACAGCTCCCCGTCCGGCATGACCTTGTATGCGCCAAGTTGTGCCGCGTGGTCGTCCTCGATACCGGGAAAGTAGTCCTTTGCCTTTTGGCGGGCATCCTCACGGGCTATTATTCTCACCGCTGTATCCGTTTTAAGGTTCACGAACGTGGCCGCCATTTTTCCGTAATCCATGAACTTCATGGTTCTGCGTCCAAGACTGCAACCGGTGACGGACTGGATTGCGTCGGTGGCGCACCGGTCCATCTCTACGAAGACCACGATGCTCTTCCGGTCCTTTCCCTTCGGGTCATAGATGCCGGTTTCTCTAAGTCCGAGCATGGACATCCTCACCCCGAGCACCTGACCCGGACAGAGGTGACCGTGAATCTTGGCTGATTCATCGAGGAGTTGCTCAAAAAAATTAAACTCGCGTGGTTTCATAAACACATCCTTTGAGTAAGAGCGCTGTACCGCGATAGAAGTCTTCGTTTGTGGATGAGATGATTTTATCGACAAAATCAGGCGTCCATCTCGAAAAATGTTCCTTCATAAAAGTCTCGCGCAATTCGACGAGTTTTTGAGCGCGTTCCTGTTCTTCACCTTCAGACAGCTCGATTATCCTTCTGGTCAGATAATATATAAACTCAAGTTCGATGCCGACATGATCATCAGGCATGCTGTAGAGGTCCCCTACCGAGAGACCGGCGTCAAGGTAGTTTTTTCTTACCGCAACGGTCTCGTCAGTCATTAAAGACCGCGACTCGGAAAGATAGACGGATGCATAGGGAACTGCGGGAGGGGCTTCCGGCCCTATGAACAACCTGGCATATTCAACGGCAAGCTCCTCCATCCATGCATCGAGCCGCTCTTTGTTTTGATTCGCGGCGCCCACGATCACGGCAAGCCCCTGGGACAGGTCGCTATCGATGGCGGGTACGTCCGGAATATTCATAATATAACTGACAATTTCCCGGGTCGGCTCTTTTGAAAACAAATGCCGCAGAAGATTATATACGGCAAGTTCCTCTTTTAATTCATTCAGCATAAGGTTCCTTTCACGCTTACCTCGTCGAATCATAGCATGTATCTGCCGAACGGGAAACGAGCGACAACACCGCGCCGTGCCCGTGCCCGCCGGCCGATTACGCTTTCTTCACCCGCACGATCATGTCCGCATAAGCCGGGAACCCCATGATGGGACTCATGACCGCGGGGTCCACGAGCTCGTTGTGGCTCGGCGTATAATCTTTCGTACTGTAGGCAGGGCCGAGGCCCCGGCTGAATCTTCCGCCGGTTGCGAATCCGATTTTAATGATTCCCGGCCTCATTCCGCCGGAGGTGAATATTTTGCCTTTTGTTGACCTGCCCAGGGGGTTTTCGACAACAACCAGTTCCCCGTTCGTGAGCCCGATCTTTTTCGCGTCATCCGTGTTCATCCACACGGTGCCGACGGAATAGGTGTTCGCTTTGAATTTCATTTTCAGCGATTTCATCGGTTCATCACCAAGAGGCATTGCCTCGGGGATTTCAGCCTCAAACTCCTTATTCATGGGCTGCCAGGTGCCTTCCGCTTTCACTTCTCCGAGCCAGGGAATCATCTGCGTGCCGCTCATGGAATGATGTACGCGGCCGCAGATGAGCTGGAACGGATACTCGGCCGCATATTTTTTATACGCGAGGTTCGTGTAGGGGTTCCACTTCGTCTCGAACCAGTAGAACGTGGACGGGAACCGGTCAAAACCGATTTCTTTCAATCCACTCGGCGCCTCGCCGCCTGCTTTCTCTATTTTTTCGTTATACGATTTATATCCTCCATACCGTTTCCCGCCATCGGTCCAGTCAAACGTAAACTCGATCAGTTTTGTGGAAGTGTTCGGAAAGGCCTTGTTCGGCTCATCGACAGCATGCTTTTTATACCGGTACCAGCTCATGGGCCAGATTGCAACGCCGTGGTTGTTCCTGAGCCATTCGACAGTCACCGGTTTGCCTTTCACAACCTTGCTCTTGTCATCGACGGCGACCTCGCCCTTTTCGAGCGACTCCGGCGTGCCGATGAGTTTATAGCCTTCCGGGTATTTTGGATACGGCAACGGCGTTCCCACGTTGACTCTCCCCGGAGAGACGGAAAGCATCTCATTGACAAAATCCTCTTCTGTTTTGTACTTTTCCCAGAAATCCTCGGGCTTGATGTCCGTATCGCCCAATTCCTTCAGTTTCTTCGCCAGGAGATTCATGATCTCGGTGGGCTTTTTGGATTCATGCAGCGGCTTGATGACGGCGTCCCTGTTATAGATCACCTGGTGCGACGGGTAAATATCGCTCAGGCTCTGGCGCTCGGCAAAGCTCGCCTCGGGCAGGATCACATCCGCGTAGAGGGCGCTTTCAAGATTCAGCGTGTCGATAAAAACCATGAGCTCAAGCTTGTAATTACCTGCCTTATCTTTTGCCGTAATCGCCTCTTTCCACGTATAGGGCGCGGAGCCGGTAAGCACGGCGTTTCCTGTTCTCAGCATAAACGCTTTCAGGGGATATTGGTGTCCTCTGAAGGGGCCGTATTTCAGGTCAATACCGTGCATTATCGCATCAGGATAATCAGCGACCACGTCGTCCCATGCCGCGGGGTATTTGCCGCCGTAGAGGTCTTTGTGCAGGTGTTCAACCTCTCCCTCTACTTCCTTGCCGTTGATCGTCCTTTTAATTTTTCTGGATTTGAATTGTTTTCCCGTGGCCGAGCCCCCCTTGTCCGACTTGACAAGCTCCGTGTCGATGGCGCCGCCAGGCGCGTCGAAGTTGCCCGTAATGACGTTGAGCGCGGTGCCGAGGATCGAGCAGCAATACCCGTTGTAATGGTGCCCGGGGGATTGCATTCCCCAGACCAGGGCTGCGGGCTTCGTTATTCCGAAGAGGTGGGCGAGCTCTTCGATCTGCTTCTTTTCGAGCCCGGTCCTGTCCGCGGCCCAGTCCAGGCTGAAATAGCCCAGTCCGTTGATGGGGTCCTTTTTTTTCCACCACGACTTAAAGGCCGCCTCAAAACTGTCCCATCCGACGGAATACTTTTTAAAGTTCCAGTCGATGTACTTTTTCCCGGGGTTGCTTTGGTCATCGTTCTCAAGAACGTATCTAAGCATGGCGCCGAACAAATCGCCGTCCGTCCCCGCCCGCGGTGAGAGCCATAAATCCGCCCGTGCCGCGGTGTTGCTGAGCGAAGGATCGATTACCACAACTTTGCATCCGTTTTCCACCTGAGCGCCGACAGTCCCTCTCTGCTCGTAGTAGATCCTCGTGGCAACAAAGGGGTTCCAGCCGTTGTAGACAATGAGTTTTGTCTTATAATCGTAAATCTTCTTCAATGATCCATCCGGCTGCCTCACGAGCTGCGGCCTCATGATGTCCGGCTCAATTCTTTTGCCGCCGAGCATGAGTTTCGGTCCGTGCCTTCTCGGCGTGTCGCAAATAGAACCATGCTCTACGCAGTTCGGTGTGCCGAAGGCAAAGAAAAGCCTCCAGTACTGGTCTCTATCCGTGACGTCTCCGGCATCCATGATGATTGATTCGGCGCCGTATTTCTTCTTGATCAACGTGAGTTTTCTGCCGATATGATCTATTGCTTCATCCCACGTTACGCGTTTGAACTTGCCTTCTCCGCGTGCTCCGACCCGTATCATGGGATATTTCAGCCGGTACGGTGAATACACAAGCTGCTGCGCGGAAGCGCCTTTTGCGCAGGCAGTGCCCGCGTTCATGGGAACTTCTTTATTCCCGTAAATCTTCGCTATTTTACCGTCTTTGATCCACATCTCCAGGCCGCATTCCGCGGGGCACATGGCATCGGCCGTATATTTCGTTTCAAACGTGCCCATGGAGGCCTGCATCGCTTCCGCTTCCGCGGGAGAAAGTTTTTTGAGCCAGAAAAGGCCTGTCTCGTTCAATGCCGCCGCCCCTGCCAACGCTCCCGTGAATTTCAGGAATACTCTTCTTGATACCTGCATATGCTCACCTCCTAACGGTTTAATTGATCGTCCGCCGCGTCAAACACTTCTTGATCGGGCGCGATATAAGGGGTCTTCGGCTTTGTTCCGTATTCTGGATGCCAGTCAGTTGTTTTTATCGCGGCTTTGAGCCGTGAAATTTCGCTGTTCGGATCGTTTAAGTCCCCGAAGATTCTCGCAATCCCGACGCAGTTTCTTACGCATGCAGGCTCCTCGATGCCCGCTGCAAGCCGGTGGCTGCAATAATCGCACTTGTCAACGACCCTTAATTCCTTCGCCTTTTTCCCCCTCACTTCAGGAACGTCCTTGGCAAACTTCGCGGGGTCATTTTTCACCGGGATATGGGGATGTAAATACCGCGCGCCGTAAGGGCAGCCGTTGACGCATCTGCCGCAGCCGATGCAGAGGTCCCTGTTCACCATCACAACGCCGTCGTCTCTCTTGTACGTAGCTCCCGGAACAGGACACGGAGGCACACAGGGAGGCTCCTCGCAGTTATTGCAGAGCTTCGGGAAAAAATGCCTTTTTGCTTTTGGATAAGCGCCGGTGTCCGCAAAATCAACCCGCGCCCTGAAATGACCGACGGGTACGCTGTTTTCCATTTTGCAGCTCACCTGGCAGGAGTTGCACCCGACACACCTCCTCAGGTCCACCAGCAGGGCATATTTCTTAGTCATAACTCCGCCTCCTTCAAAGGGTCGTTACGTAAAGGACAAGTCTTATTTCAAAAAAGCAAGTTGTTCTTTTTTTGGAAAATGTAAACGGCATTGGCCATCGATGCTCTGCAAAATAGCTCCCGTCGCTTTTGCCAGGGACTTATAAAACGCGCTATCAGCCGAGGCCTCCATGTCGCTTAAAAACCGGGGCGTCCATTGATTGAGATGCTCCGCGAGGAATTTCCGCATGACGCCGACACATACATCTTTCTTCCCCGGTTCGTCATTTATTTTTCCAAACAGGACACCCAAAAAATTCAATTCGGCCCCGATGTGGTCGGGCATAACATCGTCGGAGCCGATTGCGAGACCCATTTCACGATATATGTTCGAAACCTGCTCTGCCGCGTCCTGCATCATCAGTTTTTTCGGAGAGGTGTACACGGATTCCCAGGGCGGACAGGGCAGTTTATACGGACCGATGAAGAGCCGGGTATAGTCCCATACTAATTCTTCGATCTCGTCCTCGGAACTTGTGTTTATCTTGAAAACCGCTTTTTTCAGTTCCCGAAGAACAATCGACGCATCTTCGCCAAGCGCCGTCTTCCAGTTTTGAACGGCTTCTTTCGATGGTTTGCAAAGAAACATACTGCTCAACAAATTGATCGCCTCTGAGTGCGTCGCTATTTCCGCTGTCGTCATAATCAATTTAAGGAGGGGCGGCAAAACCGCCCCTCCTGTCTCCTTCTCCTTACTATTTATTCTCGGAAAATTTGGCAGATGGTCTAGTCAATTTTGGATCCGCAAATCCCGGTAGCGTATCCTTGAGCCGCCGCCGGTAGATCTCAGGCGGCGTCTTCTGCGCCTCGATGTCGGACATCTTGCCGTGCCAGAGAGCATAACCGGGGCAGGTCCTGACGCAGGCCGGGGGAAGACCTTCCTTCAACCGGTGATAACAGAGGCTGCATTTGTCCACTTTCTTCTTCTTCGCGTCGAACTGCGGCGCGCCGTAGGGGCAGGCGGCCATGCAGCGCTTGCAACCGATACATTTCCCCTGGTCGTGCAGCACCACGCCGAACTCGGGCTCCTTGGTATAGGCGCCTACCGGGCACGCCTTGAGGCATGCGGGCTCTTCACAGTGATTGCATGCCGAGGAAATATAACGCACCTTTGCATCGGGATATTTTCCCTCTTCCTTGATGATGACCCTCCTACGGCGTACGCCGATCGGGAGGTCGAACTCCTGCTTGCAGCCCGCCTCGCAGGCCCGGCACGCGATGCAGTTGTTTTCGTTAAAGTACCAGCCAACCTGATTAGGATTCTTTGCCATGGATAGCCCCTCCCTACGCCTTTATTATCTTTACGCCGATTTCCTTGGCCACGATTTGGCCGGAGAACTTCTCGGCCTTCCCCGAAAAGAATTGACCATCGGCAGTCCCCGCCGGCGACCAGCGATTGATCTTATTCATGCTGCCCTTTGCCACCTTGCCGAAGCCCCAGTGTCCATAGCCATGGTGGAGGGCCACCACCTCGGGGTGAATTCTTTCCGTGATCTGCACGGTTCCCTTCGCCTTCGCAAAAGGAGACTCGATCCAGATGGCGTCTCCATCCTTGAGTCCGAGCTTGGCGGCGGTCGCCGAATTGATGATAAGAGGATTGTCGGGCTTCATTTCCATCAGGTAGTCGTTATTGAAGGTCCGCGAATGGGTATGTTCATTCTGCTTGAAGTTGATGAGATACAAGGGAAACTCCGATGTCGGCCTGTCCTCGGGCTCGCTGTATTCCGGCAGTCCGCTCAGCTTGTTCTTTTTCAAAAGCGCGGAGGCGAGCTCGAGCTTCCGGGTCGGCGTATCAAACCCTTTCATGATCTTATCGCCGATCTTGACACCCGCCGCCTTGCCGTCCTTGTCCTTTGCCACGCCCGTTTTCTCGTCGATGCTGCCGCCTTCCGGCAATTTTACTTCTTTCCTGAATTTTTCGTATTCGGTCTTGCCGGACATTGCAAGGGTCGTCTTCTTGTATGTTTCCCAATCCTGCTCCTTTGCAAAGGGGATCGGCTTATACTCGTCTGCATACAAAGCCTCGTAGGACAGATCTGACGGCGCATAACCTTTTTTGTCCTTCATGCCCATCTTCTTCATGACCGCCATCCAGAACTCGACCTCGGTCATACCGTTGATCACTGATTTGACGACCGGCTTTCGTAGTCCGAGGACCGGCCACGTCACCCAGTACCCGGTAAAGTCATAGCGTTCGAGGTATACCGATCCGGGAACAATGATATCGGCGAGGTCTGCCGTTTCGCTCATATGGGTGTCGTGAACAACGACGTATTCAAGTTTCTTCATGAACTCAATATTCTTCTTTGTGTTGGGCACGGACATGATGAAGTTCTGGAACACAAAGACACCCGCCTTCGGCACACCTGAACCCGGCGTCGATTCTTTGCCGCTCAACACGACATCCCTGGTCTCAACATAAATACCGGAGCCGTGGCCGAGGATATACTTCGACCCTTTACCGTCAACCCGCGGTTTTTTTAACGAGGGAAGGTCGACATCAAGCCCGTGGTGCTTGTTTCCTATCTTACTCGGCTCCATCATCGTGCCTGGTTTGTCGATCATGCCGAGCAGGGCCGGAAGGATCGTTATGGCGTAGCCGCCGAGTGTCGCGTTCGTGTGATGTCCGGGTCCGCTCCAGGTATCAATGACCACGCCCTTGCCCGCCTTTGCGGTCTCGCCGAGTTCCACGGCTATCTGCTCGATCGTCTTTGCCGGGATGCTCGTGATTTTTTCCGCCCACTCGGGGGTTTTGTCGGACACGTACTGCGCGTACTCATCGAAGCCCACGCACCACTCGTTGATGAAGGATTTGTTGACAAGGTTTTTCTTGATCAGCACGTGTCCGATGGCGAGCGCCATGGCACCGTCCGTACCGGGCCTGATCGGCACCCATTGGTCCGCTTTGGCTGCTGTCTGGTTATGAAACGGGTCGACATACAACATCTTGGCGCCTTTTGCTCTTCCCCTGTTCCAGATTCCCGGGAGATGGATCCACTTGGTCGCGCCGAGAAGGTTCCAACCGAACACGAGGGCGTATGCAGTATCTTCAAAGTCCGCTAGAGGGCGTTCGTTGCCCATCAC
>JBGPUS010000058.1:0-10001 GCA_041491325.1 Nitrospirota bacterium
GACAGAAAAGGCATGTACGGCTTGCTTTTTCAGTCTGAACGCGTGCAGTTTAATATCAGCGGCGATGCGGGCGTGCCGGTACAAAGCGGCGACAATTTTGCCCGGCGCGGGATGCCGAACCTCGATACGGCGGTCCAGATAGGACCGTCGATCGAGATATGCCTCTCCCTCGACTGCGAAACCGGGCGCGTCGTGCAGGTTCGTTTGCCCGTGCGCGCGGTTTTTGCGGTAGGTTCTTCCCGTGCTCACGGGATCGGTTTTGTTGCCAATCCCCAGCTTAATTTCGATTTTACCGGCCTCGGGACGTCCGGAGGATGGAACTTCGGGTTCGCCGCAGGCCCCGTGTTCGCCACGGAACAATACCATGATTATTACTACGAGGTTGCGAAGCAGTTTGCCGTTCCCGGTGTTCGACCTGCCTACGATGCCCGCGGTGGATACAGCGGCTCGCTTCTTGTCCTTGCCGTGAGCAAGCGTTTTAACCGCTTCTGGTTTGGCTCATTTGCCCGCTATGATAATTTGTCCGGCGCTGTATTTGCCGACAGCCCCCTGGTGAAATCGAAACAGTTCTTTATGGCCGGGTTCGGCCTGGCATGGGTGTTCGATCAATCCCGGACCATAGTCCACGCTTCGCAATAAACCATTGGCCCGCTCCCTAATCCGTGTTCGCTCTTACCTGACTTAAGTCCTTGATTTTGCGCTTTAACCGTGTTTATCCGTGGTTCCACCAGCTGTTTTTTAGGTTATGCGAAGCCGAAGGAACGAAGCCGAAGTAAGGGTTGAGTTCCGCGCCAAAAACGGTTATACTGTTCCACGTTTTGTCACCTTGTCACCGGCATTAATCGCGACAGATGAAAGGAACAGGCAATGGAACAAATGCTTCAGGAACTGCGATCGCTGACGGAAAAAATCAATAGACCGCTCAAATTAATGGAGGTCTGCGGCACCCACACGGTTGAGATCTTCAGGCACGGCATCCGCGACGTCATCCCGAAAAGCATCACGCTCCTGAGCGGCCCCGGCTGCCCGGTGTGCGTAACGTCGGTGCAGGACGTGGACGCGGCCATAGCGGTCGCGCAGACGCCCGGCGTCATCCTGGCGACCTTCGGCGACATGATGCGCGTGCCGGGCGGGAAACAATCGATGCTCGAAGCCCGGTCGGAAGGCGCGGACATTCGCGTGCTGTATTCACCGCTGGACTCCCTGGAACTCGCCCAAAAAGAACGAAACAAGGAAATCGTTTTCTTCGCAACCGGCTTCGAAACCACCTCTCCCCTTATCGCCGGCACGATTGCGCATGCCGAGCGCGCGGGTGTAAAAAACTTCTCCGTGTACGCGGCGCACAAAGTCGTGCCTCCCGCATTGAAAGCGCTGCTTGACTCTCCGGACGTGCTGGTTGACGGCTTTATCATGCCGGGGCACGTCAGCGCGATCATCGGCGCCAAGCCGTATGCCTTTGTTGCGGAGCGCTATCATAAGCCTTCGGTCATTACCGGGTTCAACGCCGCCGAAATCATCGAGGGCATACTGATGATCGTTCGGCAGATCGCCCTCAAAAAGGCCGCGGTGGAAATTCAATATCGAAATGTCGTGCGCGAAGAGGGCAATCCGCGCGCAATGGAGCTCCTCGGGCGTTATTTCGAGCCGGCCGATGCTCATTGGCGCGGCATCGGCGTCATTCCCGGAAGCGGACTCAAGATCAGAGATGCGTATGAATCTTTTGACGCGAACAAGAAATTCAATCCGCCTGTTTCGGATGCGAAGGAACCTGACTTCTGCTCGTGCGGCGATATCCTGCGCGGCGTGAAAGTGCCGACCGAGTGTCCGCTCTTCGGGACCGGGTGTACGCCGGAAAATCCCGTGGGCCCCTGCATGGTAAGCACGGAAGGAAGTTGCGCGGCATACTACAAATACGGGAGTTATCATGGATAAAATACTTCTCGGACACGGCAGCGGCGGCAGGCTTATGCACGAACTGATACGCCAGTATTTCAGCCCGGCCTTCGGCATCCAGGGAGTAGGGGATTCCGCAATCGTGAACATTCCTTCGGCCCGGCTTGCCTATACCACTGATTCTTACGTAGTCACGCCGCTGTTCTTTCCCGGCGGGAATATCGGAGACCTGGCCGTGAACGGCACGGTGAACGACCTCGCCGTATCAGGCGCTGAGCCCTTGTTCCTTACAACGGGGTTCGTCATCGAAGAAGGCTTCCCGCTGTCCGACCTGAAGGCAATTATCGGATCGATGGCCGCGGCCGCGGCCAAAGCGGGCGTAAAGATCGTCGCCGGGGACACCAAAGTCGTCAATAAGGGCAAGGCGGACGGGCTTTTTATCAATACGTCGGGCATCGGCAGCCTGCCGGACGGCAGGGAAATAGCAGCCTCGAACATCAAGCCGGGCGATGCTATAATCATCAGCGGCGAGATCGGCAGCCACGGCACGGCGATCATCGCGGAACGGAACGCGCTTACGTTTACACCGCCCATCACGACCGACTCCTGCGCGCTCAATGGTCTTGTCAGCTCCATGTACGACGTGACGAAAGAGATCCATTTCATGCGCGATCCCACACGGGGAGGCCTGGCGACGACTCTGAAAGAAGCAGCGCTCGAGTCGGGTTTGTGCATGCGTCTCAGAGAGCAGTTGTTGCCCATACCCCCGGGAGTAAAAGGCGCATGCAGCCTGCTCGGTCTGGATCCGCTGTACGTGGCAAACGAGGGTATTCTTATCGCCATCGTGGCGGGCTCCGTTGCTGAACCGGTCGTGGCAGCCATGAGGCGGCACGAATACGGCCGGAATGCGGCGATCATCGGTGAAACAGCTAAAACCCCCGCCGGCATGGTGTTGCTCCAAACGGCCATCGGCGGCAACCGCATCATGGATATGCTGCAAGGTGAACAGCTTCCGCGAATCTGCTGACCGGGCGGCGCCCGGACGAAGTTGTCAGCCGCTCGTCCGGTCAAGGCCGCCATAACTTCTCATGCAACAATATATCCGAAAACAGGTCTTTTCTCTTGCCCTGCCCGTAGTGCTTTCCAGCTTGCTCCAGCGGTCGGTCGGCCTGGTGGACATCTTTCTCGTCGGCGGCCTGGGGGCGTCTTCCATCGCGGCAGTCGGCATAGCGCAGCTCATGGTCTTTGTGATGATGAGTCTGGCGTGGGGAATTAATGTCGGCGTCACCGTGCTGGTTTCGCAGTTATGGGGCGCGGGACGGGAACGCGAAGCCGCGAAAGCGGCCTTTCAGGCGATGCTGCTCGCAATCGGCGCGGCAATCGTTACGATGCTTCTCGGTCTCCTTTTCGGCGCTCACGTGGCGTCCCTTCTCGGCGCAAATGCGGAGGTGCAGGGGATTCTTACGGACTATACCGTCATCATTTTCTCCTTCATTATATTCACCATTTCCATAAATGTGCTTGCCGGGATCCTGCACGGAACCGGCGACACGAAAACGCCGCTCTACGCGATCCTGATCGTAAACATCCTTCATGTGGTCGTGGCTTACCCGCTGATTTACGGATATCTCGGCTTTCCGAACCTCGGCGTCAAAGGCGCCGCTATCGCGATCGCTATTTCAGAAGGCATCGGCGCGGTCTTTTTATTCATGCTGGCATTACGCAAGCGCCTGTTTGTCGTTGCCGGGGGCCTCGAGATCAAATATACGGCAATGATGTATAAATTGGGATACCCCATCGTCATCGACCGATTGCTCCAGAACCTGGGTTCACTGGCCTTTGCCAAGGTGATCCTGCTGTACGGCACCACGGTCTATGCGGCGCACCAGGTCGGGCTTGCGGTCGAGGCATTCTCCTTCATGCCGGGGTACGGCATAGCCGTGGCCGCCGCAACCATGGTCGGCCAGAACCTGGGCGCGGGCAAACCCGAGCACGCGCGCATCTCCGCGTTTGAAGCGAACCGTCTTGCAGTCATCCTGATGGCGGCAATGGGCCTGGTCTTCTTTTTCTTTCCCTATGCTCTACTTCGTATCTTCACGAGCGATTCCGAGGTGATACGGTATGGTATCCTCTATATGAGGATTGTGGCCTTTGCGCAGATTCCGCTCGCCATCACGATGGTGGTCGGGGGCTCGCTCCGCGGGGCAGGCGATACCGGTTTCATCATGTTTGCCACCGTCGCCGGCATGTGGTTGGTGAGAATTCCTGCCGCGGCCTTGCTCGCCGTGGTTTTCAAGGCTGAAATTCGCACGGTCTGGACGGTCATGATTCTGGACTGGGTCGTGCGGATGTCTTTGCTGCTCTGGAGGTATCGTAAGGAAACGTGGGCCAAGTTGGAGCTGTAAGAGAAGGCAGGTCCCGTATTTCTGAAGGAGGGTTTATGCCTGATATTCAAAGTATGATAGGAAAAGACGTCGAAGTATTTGCGAACGGCATGCGCTACACCGGAACGTTGATCGAAGTATCGGATACGGAAGTTCATCTCAAAGGTCCGTACCAATGGGTAACGCTCCCGACGATGGCAGTGAGCGATATAAAGCTGAAAGAGCCGTCAAGGCCAAGCCCCGAACAGTCCGAAGAAGAAGGGGAAGGCAGGCCGAAGGCCTCAGAGGTCTAACCGTTTGCCGTAAAAGTATTTTAGCCGTCTTTGCGAGCGAAGCGAAGCAATCTCGGTTGCATAGTAATCAATAACTTCGAGCTTGCCGCGTCGCAAAAAACGCTCGTCGCAATGACATCCCGTGAGTTTTTCAATAGCTTGTTAAGGCGCCGGGAAAGGCCCGCTACTGGGGCAGGCCGGTTTCGGCGAGCGAGGTTTGTCGGCCCTCGATATTCCATGATTTGCCGAGCGGAAGAGTAAAGGTGAAGGTGCTCCCTTCTCTCGGTTTGCTTACAGCCCAGATCGTGCCGCCATGATATTCTACGATTTGGCGGGAAATGGCAAGGCCGAGCCCGGTGCCCTCCGTATCATTCGTCAGGACATCGCCTGAGCGGCGGAATTTTTCGAAAATCAATTCTAAATCTTCTCTCCTGATGCCGACTCCGGTGTCCGAAATCGCAACGAGCAACTGTGGCTTGGGTATGTTTTCATAGTGGGCGGCGACCTCTATTCTGCCTCCCTGCGGAGTGAACTTAATCGAGTTCGATAAAATGTTGGTGATCACCTGGATGAGCCGGTCCTGGTCTCCGAAAATGATGGGGAGCGGGCGCTGAACCTTGGTCGTAATAGTCAGGCTTTTGTTGTCCGCGAGAGATTGTATGCCGGATACCGAGGTTTCGATGATGTCGTCGATGGACAGCTTTACGATATGCCAGCTTAATTTTCCGGCCTCGATCTTAGTCAGGTCGAGGACGTCGTTGATGAGCCTGGCCAGGCGGTCGCTTTCATTGTTAATGATATGGAGCAGTTTGTTCCTTCGTTCGCCGGGCATTTTTGGTTTCATAAGGATAAGCTCGGTGAACGCCTTGATCGACGTGAGCGGGGTCCGGAGCTCATGCGATACGACGGAAATAAAATCAGACTTGAGCTGGTCTACCACTTTGAGCTTTCTGTTTGCCGCTTCGAGTTCGCGGTTGGCAACGGCAAGGTTCTGGTTCGACAACTGGAGCCGTTCGTAGGCGCGGGTCAGGTTCTCCGTTTTTTCGGCGACCCGGAATTCAAGGTTCCGGTTCATGTCCTCGAGCTCTTCCCTGTTTATCTCGATTTCCAGCGCCATCTTGTCGAAACTTTGGGAGAGGACGCCTATCTCGTCGTTCGAGATAAGGTTCGTCCGCGCCCGCAGGTTCCCTCGCTCGACTTCACGAATGACGTTCACCATCTGGCCCAGCGGATTGGAAATGCTGGTGGCGAGCAGGATGCCGATGCCCGCGGCGAGCAGCAGCGCCATGCTGGTGACGATGAAGATGAGGCCTGAGAGCTGCGCCATCACCGGCTGCACGCGGGAAGCTTCGACCAGGCCCGTGCTTAGTTCGGCCCCGACCCGGTGGTAGATGAGCGCGCCGAGCGCGAAGAGCGGGCCGACCACGGTGGCAAGCAGGATGGAGACGAGACGCGTGCGGGTGTAGATCTTGATCACCCGGGACTCGTCCACGCGCACGGCCTTCGTTTTTTCGGCCAGGATCTGGCGGACCGGGTAGAGCAGCCGCTCCGTCAGGAAGAACGAAAAAATGGGATAGACGGAGAGCCCTACTGCCGCATAGAGCCCCAGCCTGATGTTTTCCTTGAGCGGCAGTTCGCCGACAAACCCCATATAGAGGCAATCCAGCAAAACGATGATTTCATATCTGACGAGGATGGTAATAGCATGCACCAGCGGCAGGTTCAGGGTCCTGACGCGGGCCGCGGCCATGATGTCCTCGGGCGGCGTCAGGCGCCGTTCCAGGTAGAAGGAAAGCATCTCGATGGGCCGGCATTCCCATCGGTCTATGAAATAAAACAACGAGAGAAAACCGAGAGGAGCAAGGATCCACATCGTCACATTCATGTAGTGAAAAAAGAGAAGGGGCTTGAAATCCATGTTGTAGATGATGTAGGGAATCAGCGTGGTAAAGATGACGGCGGTAATCACCAGTTCGCTGTAGGCGATTTTTTTGGAAACATTCAGCATGATAGAAATCAGTCCTCAGGGAAGCAGCAGTTTAATGGCGGACTTCCTCAGCTCTTCGGCATTGATGCCCAGGCCGCTGATAAGCGCCGTGCCGGCAACGAGAACGTCCTTTGCAGTGCGGATGCCGTGTTTTTCGAGCGCATCTTTCGCGGCCGCGTTCAAATTCGGGACGCGGCTGATGGGAGCGTCGTTTTTGGAGGTATACATGACCGCCATTCTCGATTCACCCTGAATGATCGGCAAAAAAGCATAATGCTTCACGTTAGTCTTACGGATGAGTTCGTCCGCATCCGCTACGCTGAAAAAGCCCGTAAAATCCGTAAACAAAATCGAGAGCAGCACGTCCACGGCATAGGTGCCGGTGCTGTTCGTAATATTCTGATTGAAGAATATGCCGTACCGCGAGATCCGCACCATCTCCCGGAGGAATTTCTCACGCTTGTTCTCCGGTAAAAAATGAAATACATTGATTGCGTACAGCCAATCGAAGGAACCGTCGCCGATCCCGCTCAAGTCGGTAACATCGCCCACGCGCAGCTCGATCTGATCTTGAAGCCCGGCCTCCGCATTTTTCCGTTTGCCCGACTCGACCGTGTGAGGGTTCACGTCGATGCCGGTCGCGCTGGCGCCGGGGCAGGTCTTGACGGTCTCGCGCAGCACGGACCCGTCGCCGCAGCCCAGGTCGAGGATGGTATGGCCGGTGGACAGGCCAGACCATTTGAAAAATTCCGCGGACGTTTTCGATAACTGCGACGCCACCCGAGGGATATAGTCCCTGCTGATTTTGCCCTGGGTCAGACTGTCAAGGCCGACTCCCTTTTGATAAGCGTCCTTGGAATAGGGCAACGCCTTGGTGAAGTAGCTCACCATATGGTGCAGGCCGAGGAGGTCGGGGGTCGGCGTGCCGCGCCGCAACAGCGTTCCTTTTGTCGTCAGCATGTAGCCGCCATCGGATTTGTTCACATAGCCGGTTGCTACCGCAAACCGAAGCCAGCGCTCGACCTTGCTGAAATCGTAACCCATCTGTCCGGAAAGCTCCTGGGCGGTAATGGGTTTGTTGGGCGGGATCCAGTCGAAAAACCCCACCTCGATGCCCTGGATTGTCGTCAGCGAAGCGGTCGCATAGGTGAGCATGGTCACGAGTTCGGCTGCGTGTTTTTTGACATCATCGGTGTCCATCAGGACCTCCTCTTATTTCTTCTGGAACAATGCATGGAGCACCATCCATCCGTAAGTGACCCAGATAGAGACAAGGGTCCCCCACACGTAGACGCTTAGCTTGTTCATGGTCGATTCGTCGGACCTCTTGTCCATGCGTCTGATGTAGAGGTCTTTTTTTTTGGTCGAGGCGTAAAAAGCGCTGAATTGCGGATACCGCTGAGGAACGAGTTCGTAGAGCCTGGCAACGCTAATCAACTCCTGCGGGAGCGAGTAAGGAAACAGGAATGCAATATCGATCTCCGGGTCTTGAATCAAGCCCTCGATCGATGTGGGGATTTTCCCCAGTTCCATTTCGTAGCAGGATGTCAAATCGCCTGAAAGTTCGGACCAGAACCGATGAAAGGAACGTTTATTTTCAAACTTAGCGTTAATCAGGCAGCTCTCATAATTCGCCACCGCTTGTTTAATCTTTCCGAGTTTCTGCTGACAGCGGCCTTTGAGGGCATACGTGTTTGCAAGTCCTGAGACCCCGTTTGCGAGCGAATAGCCGAACGGATGACCGGCCGCGTCGAGCTCGCGAAAAGCATCTTCCGCCTGTTTCAGTTCAACCAGGGCCTGCTCGTATTTCTCGTTCCGGAACGAAGCAGCGCCGTCATCGTAGAACCGTTGTGCTGCTTGTCTTTTTAAGGTCGTCGTCATATGCGCTATTTCAATACATTCTTTATCTTGGCGAGAATGTCCATGGGGCTGAACGGCTTAATAATGTATTCGTCCGCGCCTACTTCTTTGCCGCGCTCCTGTTCGGCCACCTGCCCCTTTGCGGTCAGCATAATGACGTACGTTTTTTTCAGCTCCGGGTCGTTTTTGATCGTGCGGCAGACGTCATAGCCGTTTATCTCGGGCATCATGATGTCGAGAAGCAGTATATCGGGATGGACGGCCCTGACTTTTTTGAGCGTGTCGGCGCCGTCCTTCGCCAACCATAGTTTGTAGCCTTCGTCTTCGAGCAGATAGGTCAGCGCTTCTCGAATGTTTTCATTATCATCAGCAATGAGGATTTTTTTTTGTTCCATAAAGTCGTCCCGAAACTCCTGTTATGATAGGCAATCTAAAAAAATGGTAGCTTCAAATATGCGCTTTGTCAAGCCGTTACACTACATTTATATCGAGCGGGCGGTTTTACCGTGCTGCTTTTGCCCTGCAAGAAAAACTGGCGACGGGAGCAAAACTGGTATATAGTGCAATAATCGGAAGAAATGTTTGCTCTCTTATTTTGATGTTATAGTAGAGGACAACTGCTTTAGCAGGGCAGGGCTATTAGGGAGGTTGTTCGATGGACACGGACGTCACAGTTGATTATTCAAAAATTTTAAAAAAAGCATTAAGCAGGGGCGGTGATTTTGCGGACCTCTTCATAGAACGGAGCAGCCCGCTCTCTATCGTTTGCGAGGACAACCGGATAGAGAAGGTCATGTCTGGACTGGACCGGGGCGCGGGAGTGAGGCTTGTGTTCGGCCGGCGCACTGCGTACGCCTACACGAATGAGGTAACGACCGAAGCGCTTCTTGAGCTTGCGGATGCCGTATGTCAGGCCGCTTCCGGCGGCGAGCTTCACGCGGACATCAATCTGAGCAAAAAGAGACCGCGCACGGGTTTTTCCGTCAAGGAAGATCCGGAAAGAACGTCGACTTCGCTGAAAGCCGAAATGCTGCTCAAGGCGAACACTACAGCGCGAGCGTTCGATCCGCGCATACGGCAGGCGCTGGTCACCTACCGGGAAAATCGCCAATGCGTGATCGTGGCGAATTCGGAGGGGTCAATCGCGGAAGATGAACGCATGTACCTGACCGCCCTGGTCCATGTTGTTGCGGCCGACGGAGAAATCGT
The DNA here is from genome assembly GCA_041491325.1 of Nitrospirota bacterium. Lineage (GTDB taxonomy): Bacteria > Nitrospirota > UBA9217 > UBA9217 > UBA9217 > JBAZLV01. The sequence goes on from JBGPUS010000058.1 coordinate 9,606, forward strand.
CCAGACTGGGTATGAACCGGTCGGCGGCATTGCCGGTATGGAGCTGTTCGCGGCTCACCCGCTCGTTCAGGCCGCGGAGACCGCGGCCCGCCGCGCTGTTATGATGCTCTCGGCGCGAAAAGCGCCTGCGGGAAGGATGCCCGTTGTGCTGTCGTCCGAAGCCGGAGGCACCATGATTCACGAGGCGGTCGGGCACGGACTCGAGGCTGACCTCGCGCAGTCCGGTTTGTCCGTGTATTCGAACAAGCTCGGAGAGCGGATCGCGGCTCCGCACATTACCGTGGTTGACGACTCCACCCTGAGCGGGAAACGCGGTTCGTTCAGTTTCGACGACGAAGGCACGGATGCCCAGAGGACGCTCTTGGTGGACAAAGGCATCCTGAAAACATTTCTGTA
>JBGPUS010000059.1:0-9888 GCA_041491325.1 Nitrospirota bacterium
ACGCCTGCCACGGACGGCATGGAGGTCGTGACCTCGAATGAAGAGATCGAGCGCCAGCGCCGCACGATCATCGAACTGCTCCTCTCCGACCACCCGAATGACTGCATGGTCTGCGAAAAATCAGGAGACTGCACGCTCCAGGAACTTGCCTATGCGCATGGCCTTACGACGAACCGCTTTACCGGCGAACGGCGGGAGTACGCAAAAAAAGACCTGAACCCCTTCATCGAACGGGATATGGAGAAGTGCATCCTCTGCGGCAAGTGCGCGCGTGTGTGCTTGGAAGTGCAAGGCAAGGGCGCGATCGACCTTTCAGGCCGGGGCTTTAACACCAAAGTTGCGGCAGCTTTCGATAAAGATCTCGACTGCGATTTCTGCGGCCAGTGCGTGAGCCTCTGCCCCACGGGCGCGTTGGTTGCCAAGGCGTCCAGGGGCAAGGGCAGGCAGAAAGACGTCGAGAAAGTCGAGACGATTTGCACCTACTGCGGCTGCGGGTGCAATGTGGCCCTGCACGTGCATCGAGATGAAGTGGTGCGTGTCACCTCACGGCCGGACACCATCAATGAAGGCTGGCTCTGCGTCAAGGGACGCTTCGGATACGATTTCATCAACAACCCGGATCGCCTGAAGACGCCGCTCATCAAAAAGGACGGCCTGTTCATGGAGGCTTCGTGGGACGAGGCGCTTCGGCTTGTCGCGGGCCGTCTTTCCGGGATAAAGGAAAAGAACGGCGCGGACGCGATCGGGGGCCTTTCTTCCGCGCGTTGCACCAATGAAGAAAATTACCTATTCCAAAAATTCATGCGCGCGGGTATCGGCACGAACAACGTCGATCACTGCGCGCGGTACTGACACAGCGCGACTGTGGCCGGTCTGGCCACCGTATTCGGTTCCGGCGCGATGACGAACTCGATCGCTGAGATCGAAAATACCGACGTTATGTTCGTCATCGGCTCGAACACCAAAGAGAACCATCCCATCATCGCCCTCCGGATGATCAAGGCGAAAAAGAAGGGCGCAAAGCTGATCATCGCCGACCCGAGAAAAGTGCCGCTCGTCGGGTTTGCGGACATCTGGATGCAGCACCGGCCCGGCACGGACGTTATGCTGTTGAACGCCATGATGCAGGTGATTGTGCAGGAAAATTTGGCGGATAAGGACTTCATCGCGGCACGGACAGAAGGGTTCGACGAAGCCTTCAGAAACAATCTTCGGGATTACACGCCCGAGGCTGCCGAGAAAGTCACGGGCGTGCCGAAAGACACCATCATCAAGGCCGCCCGCATGTACGCGCAAGCGGACAAAGCCGGCATCTACTATACCATGGGAATCACGCAGCATTCGCACGGCACGGACAACGTGTTTTCCGTCGCGAACCTCGCCCTGTTGACGGGAAACCTCGGCAAGAACGGCGGCGGCGTGAACCCGCTGCGGGGGCAGAACAACGTGCAGGGCGCAACGGACATGGGTTGTATCCCGAACACCTATCCCGGGTATCAGCGGGTAAGCCTTCCGGCGGTCAAGGAAAAGTTCGAACAGTTGTGGGAGACCACGCTTTCCGGTAAGGAAGGAATGACCGCCCCGGAGATGTTGTCGTCCGTGGAAAAAGGCGAGCTCAAAGCCATGTATATAATGGGTGAGAACCCTGTTTTGAGCGATCCCGATGTGGCCCACACGGTCAAAGCGCTTAAGGCGCTCGATTTTCTGGTGGTGCAGGACATTTTCATGACGGAAACGGCCGCGCTTGCCGATGTGGTGCTGCCGGCTGCATCCTTCGCCGAGAAGTCGGGAACGTTTACTAATACCGAACGTCGCGTGCAGCGCGTACGGCGCGCGGTCAACCCCCCTGGCCAGTCCAGGCCGGATTCCGATATCATCATGGAGCTCTCCATGCGGATGGGCTATCCCATGCCGTTTTCGCGCGTCGAAGATATATTTACTGAAATAGGCAGAGCATGGCCCGCGATGTCGGGCATCACCTATGGCAGGCTTGAAGAGGGCGGTCTCCAGTGGCCGTGTCCCACGCACGAGCATCCGGGTACGCCGCACCTCTTTGAGGACGGGTTCCCGCGCGGCAAGGGCCGGTTCACCGTGGTGCCCTATAAGCCGTCGGTTGAACTGCCTGACAAGGAATTTCCGTTCCTCCTGACCACGGGAAGGATGCTGTTCCAGTATCACACCGGCACCATGACGAGACGGGTCAAGGCCATCGACAAGGTCGCCCCAGAAGCGTACCTTGAGATCAACCCGAAAGACGCAGAAACGCTTTCCGTATCAAACGGCATGCCGGTCACGGTGACCTCCCGGCGCGGCTCCATTACCGTCAAAGCGAAAGTAAGCGAGAGGACGGAAAAGGGAGTCGTCTTTATTCCCTTCCACTTCAAGGAAGCGGCGGCGAACGTCCTAACGAGCAATTCAAGCCTTGATCCTGTGTGCAGAATTCCTTCGTACAAAGTTTCCGCGGTGCGGCTCGGAAAGGCATGAAGACAGGCAATAGACGAGAGTGGCATGTACCTTCGGGAATGATAATTTGTGAATAGTCATTTGTGGTCCCCGAATGCTTCAACCGGATACTGTTTCAAAATGTCGGGATAGTTGAATTGTCGGTTTTAAAAAATTAACCAAGGAGGAACGGCATGGCATTGGATCCTACGAAGCACGCGGACTGGGAAATTGCTGAAGATTCCGAGAAGCGAATGATGCCCATCACCGAAATAGCGGAAAAAATGGGCCTCAAGCATGATGAACTTCTGCTGCACGGGCACTACATCGCCAAGGTGGATTTCAAGAAGGTCCTGAAACGTCTCGACGGAAAACCGGACGGCAAATACATAGACGTCACCGCCATTACGCCTACGCCGCTCGGCGAGGGAAAGTCTACGTCGACCATCGGGTTGACCCAGGGGTTGGGCAGGCGCGGCAAGAACGTCACCGCCGCGATTCGGCAGCCTTCGGGCGGCCCGACCATGAACATCAAGGGCTCGGCCGCAGGCGGCGGCCTATCGCAGGTCATCCCGCTTACGCCCTTCTCGCTCGGTCTCACCGGCGACATCAACGCCATTATGAACACCCACAACCTGGCCATGGTAGCGCTCACATCCCGGATGCAGCATGAGTTCAATTACAACGACGAACAACTTGGAAAAAGAAAATTAAAACGCCTGAACATAGATCCGCACAACATCGAGATGAAGTGGATCATGGATTTTTGCGCGCAGTCGCTCCGCGAGATCATCATCGGCATGGGCGGCAAGGCAAACGGCTTCACCATGAAGTCCGGGTTTGCGATAGCGGTATCGTCTGAGGTCATGGCCATCCTCGCCGTAGCCAAGGACCTCAAGGACATGCGCGAGCGCATGGGCAAGATCGTCGTGGCCTACAGCAGGGATGGCTCGCCGGTGACGACCAAGGACCTCGAAGTAGACGGCGCCATGACAGCCTGGATGGTCGAGGCACTGAACCCGAACCTGCTTCAGACGATCGAAGGCCAGCCGGTATTCGTGCACGCGGGGCCTTTCGCCAACATCGCCATCGGCCAGTCGTCGATCATCGCCGACCGCGTGGGCCTGAAATTCGGGGACTATCACGTGACCGAGTCCGGCTTTGCCGCGGACATCGGTTTTGAGAAATTCTGGAACCTGAAATGCCGCATGTCCGGCCTTAAACCCCATGCGGCCGTGATCGTCGCCACCATCCGCGCGCTTAAGTGCCACGGCGGCGCGCCTATTCCGGTCCCCGGCAAGCCCATGCCCGCCGAGTACAAGGGCGAGAACGTGGCCTGGGTCGATAAGGGCTGCGAAAACCTCACGCACCATATCAAGACCGTGAAAAAGGCGGGCATCAACCCGGTAGTCTGCATCAATGCCTTCTACACTGACACGGACAATGAAATCAAGACCGTGCGCAGGCTTGCCGAGGCAGCAGGCGCCCGCGTGGCCCTTTCCAAGCACTGGGAAAAGGGCGGCGATGGAGCGCTGGAATTCGCCGACGCGGTCATCGACGCCTGCAACGAGAAGAATGATTTCAAATTCCTGTACGAGCTCAGCACCCCGCTCCGTCAGCGCATTGAGCTGATCGCAAAAGAAGTTTACGGCGCGGACGGCGTGGACTATACGCCGGAAGCGGAAGCCAAAGCCAAGAAGATGGAAGCCGACCCCGAGACCTCCACCATGGGCACGTGCATGGTCAAGACCCATCTGTCACTCACGGACAACCCGACCATCAAGGGTGTTCCCAAGGGCTGGCGGCTTCGTATCAGGGATATCCTGACCTTCAAGGGCGCGGGCTTCGTGGTGCCGGTCGCAGGCGCCATTACGCTCATGCCGGGGACATCGTCCGATCCGGCTTATCGCCGCGTGGACGTGGATGTGGAGACGGGCAAGGTCAAAGGCGTGTTTTAAAAACTATCTTCATGCTTCACGCAAGATCCAATGCGCCCCTGCCTTTTGCCGACAGGGGCGCTTTTTAGTGTTTGCCGCGATCTTCCTTTGACGTTCCTCTATTTTATTTATCATGACGGACAGGGGTCGCGAAAGGTTGTGCTATAATTGAAAAAAACCACAGGGAGGGCAATCAATGAAAAAGCTCGTCGTGTCCATAGTAGCCGCATTTTGTCTCATCGTGATGACAAATCAGGCGTCTGCCGAACTCCGGCCCATTTCAAAGATCATGGTGAAAAGACTTGTACTCATGCAGACGGTCATAAGCGGTCTTGCCATAAGTGATTTCAGCAAGGCTGCGGCGGACGCTGGAGCTTTGGCGGACACGGTAGGGAAAGACACGCAACTATTGCCTACCGCGGGATTACAGGACGCGAATACCACGCTTGAGAAATCGCTACGGACGTTTATCCGCGCGGCCGGGAAAAAAGATCCGTTAGCCATTGTCTCGAGCTACGGAGATATTATCGGCAATTGTTACGGTTGTCATTCGCGTTACCGTGACCCAAAGAGCGCTACCCCGATTGAATAAAATCGTAAGGGTTGTGGTTCCTTAGCCGAGTCGTCCGAATCCAATACTAAATAAACCCCGACCGATTGTACGGAAGGGGTTGCTTTTTTTGTCGCCTAAATAAAGGGTGGCTTGTGCATCCATTTAAAATGTTTGACAAACCAACGGAGATGCTCTAATCTCCCTGCCTGAGAGTAGTTGTAGCCTGCAAGATAAATAATAGAGGACTTTAATTCGAGGAGAGTATTGGTGAACCAGCAGACTGGAAAGAAGACACTACTGGTCATCGACGATGACAGGATATACTGCGAGGCGATTAAAGACTTTCTGGAAAGCGGCCAGCTCGAAGTCTTTACCGCGCATTCCGCAAAAGACGGTCTTGATGTCTGTTCCCGTCGAACAATTGATCTCGTCCTGCTCGATCAGCAGCTTCCGGATGCGGAGGGCCATGTCCTGTGCCCCGACATCCTTAAATACAACGAGCAGACGAAAATAATCTTCGCCACCGCATATCCCAGTTTCGAGAACGCCGTGACTGCCATAAAAAACGGAGCGTATGACTATCTCGCCAAGCCCTTCGAACTGGAGGCGCTCCGGCTGGGTGTGGGGCAGGCGCTCAGGACGCTTGAACTGGAGCGGTTCGAACAGCTCCAGGACTACCAGCGCTCGCGGGAGAGCGAGGAGGCCGTCTTCATCGGCGGGCAGGCTATTGACGAGCTCATGAAGATGGTCGGCCTGGCCGCCGCTTCGGACTCGACGGTCCTTATTACCGGCGAGACCGGCACGGGCAAGACCATGCTGGCGAAGCTCATCCATTATAGGAGCGCCCGCCGCGCGTCGCCCTTTATCAGCATCAATTGCGCAGCGCTTCCGGAGAGTCTGATTGAAGCAGAGCTGTTCGGCCACGAGAAGGGCGCGTTCACCGGCGCGGCAGCGGCCCGCAAAGGCATCTTCGAGATGGCGGACGGCGGGACGTTGTTTCTCGATGAGATCGGAGAGATGCCGCCGCACCTGCAAGCAAAACTCCTGAGCGTGATCGACGACAAGCTGGTGCGAAAGCTCGGCGGTGCGTCTCCGCGGGCCGTCGATGTCCGCGTGATTGCCGCGACCGGCATCGACCTGGCAAAAGTCATCGGCAAGACCTTCCGCAAGGACCTTTTCTACCGGCTCAGCGTGTTGCAGGTTCATCTGCCGCCCCTTCGTGAACGCCGCAGCGACATCCCCGCGCTATGCAGGTACTTGCTTGGAAAGCTGAGCGCGCACAAGGCAATCCTGCTTTCTCAAGAGGAGCTTGAGCGGCTAATGTCGTATGATTGGCCCGGCAATGTGCGCGAACTTAAGAACATTCTCGAACGGGCCGTGATCCTTCAGCATGGCCCCGAACTCAGACCCTCGCTTTTGATCGGCCAGACGTTGCAAGTCATGCGGAGCGAAGAACAAACAGCTCACCGTGCAGACGAGCTTTTGTCCCTCGCGGAGGTAGAGCAACGGCATATCAGTTCCATGCTTGAGAAATTCAACGGAAATTTCACGAGAACCTCGAAAGCCCTCGGGATATCGCTGTCCACGCTCAAGCGAAAGATCAGAACCACGCCCTCATAAGGCCCGCACGGGCCGTTTATTTACGGTTATATAACCCTATCAGTTCCGTTTGCGCAAGAATATGACCTTTCATCGCATTTTCCACGGCCGCTTTGTTTGCATTTGCACTAAGCACAAGCGCCGCGTCAAGCGCATAGAGCTTAAAAAAATACCGGTGTGTGCCGGACGGAGGACAAGGTCCGCCGTATTTCACCCTTCGAAAATCCGTCATTCCCTGGGAGGCGCTCTTCGGCACAAGGTTCTCTTTGAGTTCCCTGGCCGTGACCGGAATGTTCCAGACTACCCAATGGACCCAGACGCCCGCCGGCGCATCGGGATCATCCACGATCAGCGCGAGTGTTTTTGCGTCCGTGGGAATGTTTTCAATGCTCAGGGGCGGGCTCATATCGGCCCCATCGCAGGTATACTTCGCGGGAATATATCCATTATGACCGAATGCCGGGCTTGTAATCTTCAGCGTACTCATATTCGCAGCCTCCGTTAAGAAAGAGTAAAATAAGAGCGTTGTGAAAATACAGCAGGTAGTCATAGCCGTAAAAAATGCGTGGTTTGACGCGCGTAAGCGGTTCATTTTAGACTTTAGCTGGGGTGTTTCTCCAGTTGTTTTAAACATACTACCAATAATATCATAACCAGAGACAGGATAGCACGGAGCGTATGGCGGGTGGAAAAATCGCGGGCGGCCAGGAATGGCGGAATCAGGAGCGGGCTCGCGGGATGGCCGCGCTGGAGAGAACCTTCATCGGGCCATGAGTCTTTAATAGTTCAAGCTGGCGTTCATTCCGCACGAAGAACGATCCGGCATAGGCCAGGGAGTTGAGAGAGATATCTTCAAAAAACTCCAGGGACCGCGGCACAAGAAGCATCCACGCACGGGTAACGAGCAGGCAATAGGGCATGGATTGGCGCGTAAGACCCTCGACTGCGGGGGGCTGCATCCCCACGTTATTCAGCATGGCGCAGTAGAGCTCGAAGGACGTTTTGGCAGCGTCGAGAGGAGAGCCGATGAGCGAGGGGGCGAGGCGCACAAACGCATTGCGGAAGCCGAAGCCGGGGATGCTTGAAATCGTATTTCCCGGCGCAGCGGCAAACAGCGGCTCGACAGGCACATCCGGCCCGGCCGGGGCCAGGGGGAGCGGGACCATCTGCAGGTGTCTGTGTTGTTGGCTTGCGCCGGCTTCGCGGCCGCCGTTATAAAAAACCAACCCCTTATATTCGGCCAGGCAGAGCCACATTGCTTCGAAGTCCTTCAGGGTGAGGAGCATGTCCTGGTCTTCAAAATGGCGCGTGATGATGAGCAGGTGGTGGTCCACGACGTTGAACTTGTTCAGAATTGCGAGATGTGATTCAGAGATGCCGGCTACCGTGAGTTCAGGCTCCGGGATAAGAAACGGGTTCGCATTCTTTCCCGCTTTTGTTTCCGCTTCCTGCTTCTTCTTTGCCTCATCCTTTTGCCGCAACCCCGTCATGATTCTGACAAAGAACCGTATCCCTGCTTCCTCGATAAATACGTAGTCCGTGGGCACGGGCAGGAGCGCGCCTGCTGAAAGCGCATGGTCGGAGGTCCTGACGAGACGCTCCCACAATGTTCCCTTTTTGAAGATCATAGCGGAGACTCCGATCAAACCGGGATCCGGAAACTCCTGTTTGATCACCGTGATGGACAATCCTGGATTCCCGATAGCGGCACTCGGGAATGACAAAAAAGGTATTACCGACAGAGGGTCAGGATTCGATCACAATTGCTCGATGATCGCCGCCGCAAGGAGGGGAAGCATGATTTCATGATGGCCGGTAAGCGCAAAACCCTTCCCTCCCCCCTGAGTAGGCCGGCGCACGACGTTTGTGTTCGGCCGGTAGTGCTGGACAAAGTCCATGTTGACCGTGGTGAAATGACGGAGGGGATGGCCGAGATTTCTGACGAGGGTCACGGCTTTGAGGAAAATTTCCGGCAGGAGCACGGCGGAGCCGAGATTGATGTACACGCCGCCTTCGAGTTCGGAAACGAGCGTACAGAAGGCAAGGAAGTCCCGGTGCGCTGCTTCGCCCGTGGCTTTGCCGTCGAACGAGGGGTGCATATGGATGATGTCGGTTCCAATCGCCACATGGACGGTAACCGGGACCTTGAGCCGGTATGCGCAGGCCAGCAGGCTCTTGTCTTTATAGGGAAAGTCGCTCGTGTGGATCATCCTGCCGACGGCCGCGCCGATGCCCTCGTCGTCTCGTGCGGCGCGGACCGCCTGATTCAACATGCTGCCGGTCTCTTCGGCCATGCCGAATGCGCCGGACAGGAGCTCCTTATCCACGTCTTCGGAGGTCTGGCCGATGAAAGCCAGCTCGAAATCATGGATGGCCCCGGCGCCGTTCAGCGACAGACTGGTGATGACGCCGCGTTCCATGAGGTCGATGAGAACGGGGTTTAACCCGACCTTGATGGCGTGTGCTCCCATGCCGAGCATCACGGGCTTCTTGTCCTTTCGCGCCTGGACCACGGCCGCGACTACGTTCTTAAAGTGGCCGGCCGCGAGCAGATTCGGGAGAAAAGTGAAAAAATCCTTGAAGCTGGCGCCCTTTTGGTGGGGCCGGGCAAAGTCATCGATCCTGACCTTGCTTGCGCGGTCCTTGATCGAGTACGTGTTAATTTTTGAAATATCAATCTTCTTCATGAATTCCGTTTATCGTGAATTGCCGAAGAGCTCTTCATCCACCAGCTGGCAAATGACGTGGCCCAGGGTTATATGCGTTTCCTGGACGCGAGCGGTGACCTTGGTCGGCACGACGAATGCGTAGTCCGCAAGACTGCCCAGTTTTCCCCCCGCGCCGCCGGTGAGGACCACGGTCTTCATGCCGTTTTTTTTCGCCATGCCGATCGCTTTGATCACGTTCGGCGAGTTCCCGCTGGTGCTGATGCCGATCACGACATCGCCTTCATTTCCCAAGGCGGCAAGCTGCTTCGAGAACACCTGGGAATAATCATAATCGTTGCTGATGCTGGTAAGAACGGCCATGTCGGTATTGAGCGCTATCGCGGGAAGCGGAGGCCGTTCGATCAGGAAACGGTTCACGAACTCCGCGGCGATATGCGAGGCGTCGGTGCCGCTCCCTCCGTTGCCGAAGAGAATGACCTTTTTCCCGTCGCGGAACGCCTGCGCGATGACTTGGACGACTTCGATGATTTTTTCGGAATTATCGGCGGCGAATTTTACCTTGAGCCGGGCGCTTTCCTCGAATATTTTTTGTATCGTATCTTTCATTGTTTTCCCCGCATATCGGAGTGTGAGACGACGATTATTATATGGCAAGAACGACAAATGTCAAGGCAAAAAGGCGTGATCA
>JBGPUS010000060.1:0-9868 GCA_041491325.1 Nitrospirota bacterium
GCCATTCCCGCTGAAAGTTCACCGAGCGCGGACAGGCGGTCCGCCCGCCTGAGCTGCTCCTCGGTCTGAAAAAGAATGTCCGTTTGTTCTTTGAGCGTTCGATGCGACTCATCAAGCTGCGACAGCGCCTCTTCATAGCGCTTGCGCTGGTTGCGTTCCATCTGACTCATCACCCCGGTGACGCCGCCGATCAGGAGGAAAAGAAAAAGCTCCGCGTAAATGTTCACGTTCAAAAAGGGATCGGACCAATGCATGAACAGGTGCGGCGAGAAAAGCGCTGATGACGCCAGGGAAACAACAATCCCCCCTTTGAACCCGAACCAATACGCCGCAAGTATAATGGGGATGATATACAGGTGCCCGAGCAGCCCGTGCAGGATGCCTGCTTGCGCGCCGCCTGCAAGGTAATGGAAGAAGGAGATGACCGCGAGCAGGACTGCGAGGACAAAGCCCCTGACGCCCGGAAATTTTTTGAAGGAAACCTTTTTCATGCAAATATCACTATGGAAAGCCTTACGTTTCAAGCTTGAATGAATCTAACTGAATCCCCTTGGTTTGTCAAGAAATGACTGATTCTATCAATCGTCTCAAAATAGAAGCGACATAATTACAAATCTCCCCCGCCTCTCTTTGGAAAAGGGAGGTTGGAGCCTGCCCTCGAATGGGTTTATCGGGGGAGGGATTTTATGGCATATAGACGTACATACTATTATGTGACCATTAATAAAAGCATTGTCGTTGTTTATGATATGCTTATTACTATGAGTGACGGAATGAGCGGCTCGCGGGCAACGCCACGCACGCGCAGAATCCTTATCATAGAAGACGACAAGGATATTGCTCGTCTTGCGGAGCTTCATCTGAAAGACGCGGGATATGAGGTGGGTCTGGCGTATGACGGCGACTCCGGCCTCGCACGGGCCCTCTCAAAGGCGTATGACCTGATTGTTCTGGACCTGATGCTTCCGGGGACGGATGGGCTGGAAATATGCCGCCGCGTGCGGGCCGCGCCCGCCTACACTCCCATCCTGATGCTCACGGCCAAGTCTTCGGAACTCGACCGGGTGCTTGGTCTCGAAATCGGAGCTGATGATTATCTGGTCAAACCGTTCAGCATCCGGGAATTTCTGGCGCGCGTCAAAGCGCTGTTCCGTCGCGTGGAAGCGCTCACGTCCGAGTCGACTGACGGCCGGAAGACGATCAAAGCGGGCGGCCTGGCCATTGACGTGGATAAACGGAAGGTAACGCTTCATGAACAAACCGTGACGTTGACGCCGAGAGAGTTCGACCTCCTGCTTCGGTTCGCAGGGCATCCCGGCCGGGTCTATACCCGCCTGGAGCTTCTGAACCTGGTATGGGGCTACGGGTATGAAGGGTACGAACACACGGTCAATTCCCACATCAACCGTCTCCGGGCGAAGATCGAGAAAAATCCGGCCCAACCCCGCTATATCCTCAGCGTCCGGGGGGTGGGTTACAAATTCTTCGAACCGGAAGAAAACGAGAAAAGTTAGCGCCATGTTCAAAAACCTGTATACAAGGCTGGCTGCGGTCCTGCTCGGACTTTTCCTTCTGATCGGCGTCCTTTACATCCTCCTGACACTCTATACCACGCGGCTGTATTTCCAGGAAGTGAACCAGAAGCTCAATCGCATTCTGGCGCAGCACCTGGTTTCGGAAAAGATCCTGATGAAGAACGGAAAGGTCGATAACCAGGCCCTTCAAAATATTTTCCACATGCTCATGGTTGTGAACCCGGTCATCGAAGTCTACCTGCTCGATTCCAACGGAGACATCCTGGCTTTTTCCGCGCCTCCCGGAAAGGTGAAAAGACAGTCAGTGTCACTGGGGCCCGTGAAGCGCCTGCTGAGCGGGTCCACCGGCCTTCCCGTGCTCGGTGACGACCCGCGGGACCTCCGGCAAAAAAAAGTATTCTCCGTTGCGCCAATTTCCCTGAAAGGCAGGACCGAAGGATATCTCTACATCATCCTCGGAGGCGAGGAATTCGAGACCGAGGCGCAGATGCTCCGAGGGAGCTACATTCTCCGGCTCAGCATAGGGGCCGCCGCGGGAGGACTGCTGTTCGCCCTGCTGGCGGCGCTTCTTCTTTTCAACCGCATGACGCGGAGGCTCCGGCTGCTCGCCGCCGTCATGGAGACGTTCCGCCAAAGGGATTTTTCCGAGCCCCTGGAGGTCATGCACGGGCCCCCTGTTCGGCTTGGAGACGAAATCGACAGGATCGGGATGGTCTTTACTCACATGGCGGACCGCATCACCGCACAGATCAGAGAGCTGAAAAAAGCGGACAAGCAGCGGCGGGAATTCACGGCAAACATCGCACACGATCTCCGGACGCCGCTCGCCTCACTCCTGGGCTACTTGGAGACCTTGCTCATAAAGGAAGGACAGCTGACGCCGGAGGAGCGCCGGGACTATCTTACGACGTCCATTAAGCGGTCCGAACAGCTGGGCAAGCTGGTCAACGCGCTCTTTGAGCTTGCAACGCTGGACTCACCCGACGTTCAGGTGCGTTTCGAGCCATTCTCTCTTGTCGAGCTGGTGCACGACATTTTGCAAAAGTATCGCCTCGCGGCTGACACGAAAAAAGTCCGCCTCGAACTGGACACTGCGGAAGATCTTCCTCTCGTGTACGCGGAGATCGGGCTCTGTGAACGGGTCTTCGAAAATCTCATCGACAACGCGCTTCGCCACACGCCTGAAGGCGGCTTCGTGCGCATCGCTGCAAGACGAGTCCGGAGTCCGGAGTCTGAAGCCCGGAGTTTCCAGAAAGAGCGCCTTGACCCGGAACTCAAAACCCATCACTCTGAACTCGACGCTGATTTCATCGAAATCAGCGTCGTTGACACCGGCTCCGGCATTCCGCTTGAGGACCTCCCCCATCTGTTCGACCGCTTTTCCCGAAGAGACCGAAGCCGGACCGGCTCCCCCGCGGGCTCCGGACTCGGCCTCGCCATTGCCAAAAGAATCCTCGAACTCCACGGAAGCGGCATCGACGTAAAAAGTACGGTCAATGCGGGAACAACCTTCACGTTCGCGCTGCCTGTTTACCAGTCTCAGACATGAACGTTCTAAGATATTCATGTCTTGAGCTTCCCTTTTTCCGTGACGATCATTTTATCCTGCCGTGACCATTTCGTGACCAACGCGTGCTATTATTGAGCCTAACGAAAGCAAGAGAACAAACGCAGGGTGTATAATAGAATAGAGAAAGAGAGGGAGCAACAATGTTTATAAAAATCTTGATAGGCACGCTAGCGCTTCTGCCGCTCATCATATCCCAAACCGACGCGGCGACTACCGCAAGCCTTGAAAAGGCCACGTTTGCAGGGGGCTGTTTCTGGTGCATGACGCCTCCCTTTGAGAAACTGGATGGAGTCAAGGAGGTCATTTCCGGCTACACCGGGGGGCATACAAAGAACCCGACCTACGAGGACGTGACATCGGAAACCACGGGCCACATGGAATCCGTGGAAGTTATTTTCGACCCGTCAAAAGTGACCTATAAAAAGCTCCTCGATGTTTTCTGGAAGCAGGTCAACCCGACCGATGCGGGCGGCCAGTTTGTCGACCGGGGGCCTTCCTACAAATCGGCCATTTTCTATCACAATGAGGAGCAGAAGAAACTGGCAGAACAGTCAAAAAAAGAACTCGGGCTTTCCGGGCGTTTCGATAAACCGATCGTCACGGAGATACTGGCGGCCGGTCCATTTTATCGGGCCGAGGACTACCACCAGGATTACTGGAAGAAGAACCCGGTCCGGTACAAATTTTACCGCTACAATTCCGGACGCGACCAGTTCCTGGGGAAAGTATGGGGAAAGGAAGCAATAACGCATACGGAGCAAGAGGGGGGCAATGGCTATGCAAAACCCTCCAAGGAAGACTTGAAGAAGCGTTTGACTCCCCTGCAATACAAGGTGACGCAGGAAAGCAGCACCGAGCCCCCGTTCAAGAATGAATACTGGGACAACCACAAGCCGGGCATTTATGTCGACGTTGTTTCCGGCGAGCCTTTGTTCAGTTCGCTGGACAAATACGAGTCCGGCACGGGCTGGCCGAGCTTTACGAAACCGCTCGAACCGGGCAACGTCGTGGAGAAAGAGGACCGCAGCTGGTTCTCCGTGCGGAGCGAGGTCCGGAGCAAACACGGCGATTCGCACCTCGGCCATGTCTTCGATGACGGCCCCAAACCCACGGGCCTGCGCTACTGCATGAACTCGGCGGCGTTCAGATTTGTTCCCCGTGAGAACCTGGTCAAGGAAGGATACGAAAAATACGTGAAGCTTTTCGAGTCGCATTAAGAGCGGCGTAAACGGTGGCACAAAACTGGAACCAGAACTCGCCACAAAGTCACGAAGACACGAAGAAGAGAGTTATTGCTATATAACGTGCTGATTTCAAGGCTTTCTTTGTGTCTTTGAGACTTCGTGGCAATAATTTTGTCCATTTTTATCATAGGTTCAACCTTTACCAAAACCCCGTGTCTCATTATCAAAATCAAGTTCACCTGGCAAGAACCCGGGTGATTCCGGTCATTTTATGAAGGAAAGCCGGATTCTGATTATGCTTGACATACCGGGGGAAATTTGATAGAGTCCACCTATTCCAAAAATGAAAGGGGGTGAATACACATGAAGAAGATTATCGCTCTTTTCACGGCAATGGCGTTTGCTCTTACCCTCGGCGTAGCGTTCGCAGAGGAGAAGGCAGCTCCGGCAGCACCGGCTGACAAGAAGATGGACGAGAAGAAGCCGGCCAAGAAAGCCAAGAAAGCCAAGAAAGCCAAGAAGGCAGCAGCAAAGAAGGAAGAGGCAGCTAAGCCGGCGGCGGCAGCGCCCGCAGCAAAGTAGTTCCTTCTATACCGCTATTTCATAATTCACAGCGGGAAATGTGTTATCGTTACATGCTACACATCAGCAGGCGGAATTTTCCGCCTGCTTTTTTTTATATGTATTCAGTATTCAGCATAATGCGCGCACATTGCAGCGTCCATTTTTGCCCTGTTGTCATTCCGAGGATGTAATCGGGAATACGGTGTTATGAATAACCGTTAAACCAGATCCCCGATAAAACCATTCGGGGATGACCATTTAGGGGCTTTGAAAGCCGCTTTGAGAATAGTTGAATAGATACTTTTTTATTTCCGCTCAGGCAGCGCCCCCGTTTTTCCTCACTCCCACAACAGCGTCAGCCTGTTCGTTCTTTTGATCTCTTTCATCAGCCCTTCAAGAGTTCCCGGCCCCTCCTCAATCGTATCAGGACTGAAGTCGTTCACTTCCCCGACAAAAGATTTAAGGTCCGCGGGCTGCGCAATAAACTCGATTTCTACCCAGTAGCTGTCGGCGCCGATGATCGTGAAGGGGGCGAGTTTTCCCCACTCTTTCAGGCGAGCTATGACGTCTTGCAGGGAAATGTCGTAATCACTGCCGTCGGTATGCATAATCCGCAGGATCTCATACGGGTCGGTCCCTTTTATCACGCCGATTTTAGCGGTCCTGGTCCCGGCGTTCATCTCGACGATAAAGGGCATATACCCGAGCGGCGCCAGCTTTTTACGGAGCGAGGAAAGGGCACGGTCCGTTTTCTCTTCGGGCAAGGATACGGCAACGCCGGGGGCCATGATCTGGTAATCGTCTTCATCGTAGCCGATCAGCCGCTGGAGGTGCTCCTGCGTCTCCTCCTTCACCATGATGAGGACCTGCCGGTCGAACTTAATCGTTCGGGCAAGTTCCTCGCTTCCGGGAGAAAGCGTCACCCAGGTTCCGGTCCCCTTGCTGACCACGCCAGCCGCGGCGCCGTTCGGTACGCTGCCGGTCGTCTTGGTAACCACACTTGCCGTAGTTTTGCTCGTAACGGAACTCGGCGCGCTGCCGGACACCTTGACCGCCGCCTTATCCGCTCCCATGACCAGAAACGCGGTCCCGGCTACTGCCAGCGTCAAAAACAACCGTTCGGGGATAGTTCTCATGCGCTCTGCTCCTCTCGGGAATCGCGTTGTGGTGGATAGGAGAAACCGACGGTCTCATGCTGTTTCTGGGCGGCATTTTATCATAGATACGGGGTTAAAAACAACAGAAGATCGGGAACCGGGATAGGACGGGGGGGGGACAAGGGGCGCTAACAGGCTGTTGAAAAAGTATTTTTGTCGTCTTTGCGAGCGCAGCGAAGCAATCTCGCATTTAAACAAAACAATAACTTATAGATTGCCGCGTCGCAAAAAACGCTCCTCGCAATGACGAATCGGGTGTTTTTCAACAGCCTCCTAACCCGGACAAGCCGGAAAGCAAAAATCGAAGCCAAAAGGCCTCTCGCGCAAAGCCGTAGCCTGCACTTGCGTAAGCGCGGCTTTAAGTCTTGGTTTTAAAACCCGAATGATTTGGTCTTTCTTTGCGAGCTTGGCGACTTTGCGCGAAATATTCTTCCCATTTTGAGAAGAATCTGATTTGGAACTGACTAATGCTCAAATATTTCTCGAAGGGCATATATCAAAGAGAACGCACGCTTCATGGTTGGGCTTTCGTGCCTGGCAGATTTTTCTGCCGTGAAAGATCAACAGATGAGAAAAATTGCCCCATTCTGGGCGCGGAGTGACCGCCAGAAGGTCATTCTCGATCTTCACCGGATCATCGTGCTTCGTCATCCCGAGCCGGTTCGCCAGCCTCCTCACATGAGTGTCCACGGCGATCCCCTCGTTCAGGCCGAAAGCGCCCGATAATACGATGTTCGCTGTTTTTCGCGCCACGCCCGGCAGCGAGACGAGCTCCTCCATGGTCTTCGGCACCTTGCCGTTGAATTTCTCTAGAATCAACTTGGCCGCATTGTTGATGTTCTTGGCCTTGTTTCGATAGAAATTGACCGACGCGGCATCAAGGGCCAGCTTTTCAGGCGTGGTATGCGCAAAATCCTCAATGCTCCGGTATTTCTGAAACAAGGTCTCCGTAACTTTGTTGACCTGCACGTCGGTGGTTTGGGCCGAGAGAATAGTGGCCGTTAAAAGTTCAAACGGGTTCGAGAAGCGCAGCGCGGTCTGCGGCGTTCCCGCGTATTCCTTTTCGAGCCTCTTTATAATTTCCGCTACGTGCTTTTTCTTGTCCATACGCGCTTTCTCCTCTTAGCAATCATCTCAAGATAGAAACAACTTAAAGACATCATTCCCGGATTTCGAACCACCTTCCCTACCCCTCCTTGGTAAGGAGGGGCAGCAACAAATCCCTCCCCTTGCTAAGGGGAGGCTAGGTGAGGTGATTTTAGTGGAATTGCAAATATAGAAATTAATGGCGCAATGCACTATGTGCTTATAACCCCCTTTGCTTTCGCGCCGCTTTTATCCGGTTGAATATCGCCGGCACAATCGCAAACAGCGCCAGTACGACAAGGGCCAAAACGACATTCGTCGTGAGTATTCCGGACAGAGAGCTTATCGTTCCGAGCTGCCTCCCGGCAAAAGCGAAGACCGCGGTGCCGGGAATGATCCCGAGCGAGGTCGTCCACACAAAGGTCTTGAGCGGGACTTTCGTGAGTCCTGAAAGGAAATTAATAAGGAAAAAAGGAAACACCGGGATGAGCCGCAGCGTGAGGAGATAGTGCGCGCCGTTTTTCGTTATTTCCTGGTTGAATTTATTCAACTGTTCTTGATATTTTTCCTGCAGCCTCTCCCCGAGCAAATACCGGGCCGACAAAAACGCAAACGTCGCTCCCAGGGTGGCCCCGAGATTCACATAAAGCGTAGCTGCTACGGCGCCGAACAGAAACCCACCCGCAAGCGTCAGGACCACGGCGCCCGGCACGGAAAACGCGACAGCGAGTATGTACACAGCTATGAAGAGCGCCACGGCAAATCCGTAATTGCTCTCCACGAACGCGGAGAGAAGGTCCCGGTGCTGCTTCAGGTTCTCGAAGGTCAGCGCGTCTCCCGCGGGAGAAAAACGGAGAGCAAGGACCGCCGCAAGGAGCACAACCAGCAGGAGCATCTTTTTTTTCGATTTATTCAAACGCGCCTCCCAAGCTTCACCCGTTTACTGAATCCATAATTGATGATCTCGCAAAAAGTCTATTTTAGCCACAGAGGTCACCGAGGACTCAGAGAAAAGATTTTATTTATTAAAGTCTTATTCTGTGCTCTCTGTGTGCTCTGTGGCAAATCCTGACTTCTTACGTTTTCATCATAATTTAATAAAGGAAGTTTCTGATTTTTTATTCATCCGTGTTTATCTGTGTCTCGTGCCCAGCGTTTATGAGCGCTTGCCGCGAATGCAGGGTATTATCTGTGGTTCCAACAAACTTTTTAGCCGTGTCCGTCCTCGGTTAAATACCGGTCAGCGAAAAAACCGGGTCTTGTTTTCGGCAAGATATGCCATGGTCTTCGATTTTTGAAACGCCGTGGACCCGTTCCGTTCAAAAAGTGCCCGCAAATCGTCGAGCGTATCCACGTCCTTCCACAACAGGGCGCGATGAACGCGAAGCGACGCTTCGTTCAAACGACCCATGGTCTCCTGAAAAACCTTGCCCGTGCTCCAGGTCATCCCGTGGAATATCCCAGGAAAGAACGAGTCCTTGTTGAAGCCGATGAGATAATATCCGCCGTCCCCTGCCGGACCGATGACGACGTCGTTTTTTTTAAGTGCTTCAAAGGCCCCGGAAAACGCGCCAACAGGAAGATCCGGGATATCGCTCCCGATGAGC
Source organism: Nitrospirota bacterium (assembly GCA_041491325.1). Lineage (GTDB taxonomy): Bacteria > Nitrospirota > UBA9217 > UBA9217 > UBA9217 > JBAZLV01. Next base: position 8,704 of record JBGPUS010000060.1, read on the forward strand.
ACGGCGCTGGTAAACCCTTCCGCGAAGGTCCGGAGAAAAGCGTTCTCCATTCGCGCGCCCAAGTCATTCCCCTCTTGAGGCATGAAGGAAGATTCCCTTCCGGGCAGACCCGAAAGCGCGGCCCTGTCCGCGAACGGGTAATAGCAGATTCTATACGGGTAGCCGCTTTTTTCCACGGTGTCGATGCTGTCACGGATGAAGTTCCCGTACACCTCAAGCGCCGCCTCTTCTCCTATGGAGGATGCCAAGCGTGATTTCACCCGCCCCTTGACCGGGGCCTTGATAAAGAGGAGGATGATCGGTTTGTCCGGCATGACTGGTATTTTCCATTCTCAAGATGACGCGCGCTCTCGAAGATAATTATAACATGGCGGGCGCAGCTTGTCACATTTCACCTTGTGGGAGGATTGCCGCAGCAACTCTGAACGGGAAGCTGGTGTTAATTGTTAAAAAAAAGTTCCCGAAGAACAAGTCTTCGGGAACCCACGATTTTCATGTCTTACGGCTGTGTAACCGTATTCATTTGCAAAGTGACCGCGGTCTGTGCCAACAGTCTCCCGTTCACTGATGCACCCGTCGCCAGGGTGATCGCTGTTTGCGATAGTACGATCCCCTCCATGTGTGCGGTCGTATCAAGCGCGACACCACCGGCGACCTGCCAAAAAACGTTCTTTGCCAGTGCACCACCGGTCAAGATCACCTTCGCGGCGGAAGCTTGGGTAATCCCGCCCGATATTTGGAAGATCCAGACATCCTCGGGGCCCCCACTGAGAGTGACATCCGTTGGGATTAAAACTCCGGTGCTCCATTTGTAGGTTCCCGGAGAAAGGGTCATCCCGCCGATATTTCCGGCGCCCAGTTCAGTATAATCAGCAGCCCGCCCGGCGGCATCGGTGTACGCAGCTTGCATATCGAGTACAGCCGTGCCCAGGTTAGCAGGGGTAGGAGACGCATAGTCTGCTGCGTATATTTTCCCGGTAACCTGAGTCGATGCTGAATAGGTATTCGAGGCGTCCATTATTTCTGAAAATCCCGTGATACCGCCGCGGGCGATCGGACTCACGCCGATATCGCCGGTAACCGCGGAGTTTGGAACGGTTGAGATTCCTGATTTTGCCAGAATCGCAAAATTGCCGGCCGCTCCAAGAACTACCGGCGCTGGACC
>JBGPUS010000061.1:0-9863 GCA_041491325.1 Nitrospirota bacterium
ACGGCCGTGTCCCGCGCGTGGTAACGAAGCCCGTCGTCCTGCTTGTACGAATTTTCATGCTCCTCGTCCACGATGATGAGCCCGATCTTTTCAAACGGCGCAAACACCGCGGACCGGGCGCCGATGGCAACGTCCACACGGCCGGTCAGGATGCGTCGATATTCGTCCGCCCGCTCCCTGTCGGTTTGCCTGCTGTGAAGAACGGCCACACGGCTGCCGAACCGCTGCTTGAACCTGCCGAGAAGCTGGGGAGTCAGCGCAATCTCCGGGACGAGAACGATTGCGCCCTTTCCCGTACCGGACAGCGCGGTGATGGCATGGAGATAGACCTCGGTTTTGCCGCTCCCGGTCACCCCGTGCAAAAGAAAGGCGCTGAAGGTCCCGTCTGAAGACGCTTCAGTGATCCTGCGCACGGCTTCCGCCTGGGCCGGCATGAGCGCGGGCGGATTGCCCGGAACAAACGGTTCCGAAGCCGAATCCGGTTCCTCGCGTTCAACGATTTCTGCAATCTCCGCGGCGCAGAGAGCCTTGATCGTTTGCGAAGAATACGCGCCGAGTTCCTCAATGCTCACTTCGTCTCGCCCCGAGAGGAGTCGCGCGAGTTCGGCCTGTTTCTTCCCCCTTATACTTTCAGAGACAGGGTGCGTCAGCAGGCGAATGAATTTTTTCTTTTTGGGCTTTGCGCGTGCGAGGGCTTTAGGAACCACGGACTCGAGGGTCTGGCCGAGCGGATACAGGTAATAGTCGGCCATCCAACAGGCAAGGGTAAACAGGTCCGGAGGTATGGGACTGCCTGCGCTTTCGATGACGTGCTTGAGGCTTTTCGCCTCTGTCTTGGCCGGGAAACCGACAACCGTGCCGATAATGCGCCTGTTCCCGAATGGAACGAGCACGCGCGAACCGGGAATGAGGAGACCGCGCAACTCTTCCGGAACGAGGTAGTGGAACGTTTTATGAAGAGAAACGCCGACGGCTATATCAACGACCTGATAGGACATGGGTAAGTCACGCGGGTTAAGGGTCCAGGGCAAGGTTTCAGATTGGGATACTTCTGCGGCTATCCGGGTCTCATCAATTTTCCGATTTCTGATTTCTGATTTCCGGCTTTTGGGTATTCGGTTCTTTCTCGCTCAGGATATCTTTTAGCTCGTCCATGAACTCGTTAATATCTTTAAACGACCGGTAGACCGAGGCGAACCGGACATAGGCAACTTCGTCCAGCTTGTGCAGCCGCTCCATAACCTCTGCGCCGATGAGCGTGCTTGGAACTTCCTTGAGGCCCTTCTCCTGAAGCGACTTCTCGATCTGATCGGCCACCTGCTCAAGCGCCTCCATGCTGATGGGCCGTTTTTCGCAGGCTTTCTTTAGACCGCCTAATATCTTACCGCGGTCAAAGGGCTCTCGTCTGCCGTCCTTCTTGATGACCGACGGGAGCACTTCTTCCACGCGTTCATAGGTCGTAAACCGCCCCTCGCACTTCAAGCACTCGCGCCTCCGCCTGATGGAGTCGCCTTCCTTCCCCATCCGGGAGTCCACGACTTTGTTGTCAAGACTGGTGCAGTAGGGACAGCGCATAGTTTATAGCTCTTGGCTCATTGCTCACAGCCCACAGCAAGAACTATCAGCTATGAGCTATCAGCTACGAGCTGGTTCTGACTTCTTATACTGCGTGATTTTTATCCCGGACTCTTTCAGCATTTCCGCGGCAAGAGGGTCGGGGTAGCCGTCGTCGTAGATAATGTGCGTGACACCCGCATTAATGATCATCTTCGCGCAGATGCCGCACGGTTGGTTCGTGCAGTAAAGCGTGGAGCCCTCGATGCCGGTGCCGTGTTTCGCGGCCTGGATGATGGCGTTCTGCTCGGCGTGCAGACCGCGGCAGATCTCGTGCCGTTCGCCGGACGGGATCCCCATTTGTTCGCGCAAACACCCGCGCTCAAGACAGTGCTCGATGCCGGACGGCGCCCCGTTGTAGCCCGTGGCGAGAATGTTTTTATTCTTCACGAGCACCGCGCCGACCTGGCGCCGGAGGCAGGTGGCGCGCTTCTTCACCAGGTGCGCAATCTCCATGAAATATTCGTCCCAAGAAGGGCGGGTCATAGTCAAATCCTAATTTCGAATTTCTAAACAATCTCAAATAAATCCAAAACGTCTAATACCTTGAGATTTGGAATTTATTTAGGGTTTAAACGCGCGCGACTTATACGCGCGTTTGTTCCATAGCAAACATCGGATACTTGCTGCAGAAGGCTTTTGTCCTGCCTTTGATCGCCGCGAGTTTTTCCGGCGCGGCGACGTTCGCAAGTGCTTCACAGATCAGGTCTCCGACGATCTTCATTTCCGGTTCGCGCATACCCCGCGTCGTGACGATAGGCGTACCGAGGCGGATGCCGCTGGTGACGACCGGCGGTTTCTGATCATAGGGAATGCTGTTTTTGTTGCAGGTAATGCCTGCCGCATCCAGGGCTTTTTCCGCCTCATTGCCCGTAATGGCCTTCGGCGTCAGGTCCACGAGCATGAGGTGATTGTCCGTGCCGCCCGAAACGATGCGAAACCCGTCTTCCGTCAGCCGCTTCGCCAGGGCCTGAGCGTTTTTTTTGACCTGGCTTTGATACTCTTTGAACTCGGGCAGGAGCGCTTCCTTGAATGCGACCGCCTTGGCCGCAATCACGTGCATGAGCGGTCCGCCTTGGATGCCGGGGAAGATCTGCTTGTCCACGGCCTTGCCGAACTTTTCCTTGCACAGGATCATGCCGCCACGCGGGCCGCGCAGGGTCTTGTGCGTCGTGGTGGTGACAAAGTCCGCGTGGGGAACCGGGCTGGGGTGCTCATCCGCGGCAATCAGACCGGCAATGTGCGCAACGTCGGCCATGAGGAACGCGCCGACCTTGTCGGCGATCTTCCGAAACCGCGGAAAATCGAGGACCCTCGAATACGCGCTGTAGCCCGCGACGATTATCTTCGGTTTATGCTCCACGGCAAGCCGTTCCAGTTCGTCGTAATCGATCAGCTCCGATTGCTTGTCCACGCCGTAAGCAAACGACTTATACAGCGTGCCCGAGAAGCTCACGGATGCGCCGTGCGTCAAGTGGCCGCCATGAGCGAGCCCCATGCCGAGAATGACGTCCCCGGGTTTGAGCACGCTGAAGTAGACAGCCATGTTCGCCGAGGAACCTGAGTGCGGCTGCACATTCACATGCTCGGCGCCGAAAAGCTTCTTTGCGCGGTCGATCGCGAGCAATTCGACCTGGTCCGCATATTCGCACCCGCCGTAGTAACGCCGGTTCGGATACCCCTCAGCATATTTATTGGTCAACACGGACCCCTGCGCCTGCAGCACGGCCAGGCTCGCGTAGTTTTCCGATGCAATGAGGACGATTTTGGTAAGCTCGCGCTCCTCCTCGCCCTTGATCGCGCTGTAGACCTCTGGGTCCGTTTCCTGGAGTTCCGACATGGTAGTTTTATCCTTTTATCCAGTTAACCACTGATGAACACAGATAAACACTGATAATTCAAAAACGTAAATCAAATTCCCGTATCACCTGATAGGTGGAAACCTTAAATGAACTAAATTACTGATTTTACTTTTCATCTGCGTTCATCTGTGTTTATCCGTGGTTCCAACCGCCGTTTTTAGATTTATCGCTTGTTCAATGACGCGTATCTTATCAAGGCGTTGCCGGTGCCGGCCGCCTTCGAATTCCGTTTCGAGCCAGGTCTTCACAATTTCCAGCGCCACGCCCTTGCCGACCACACGTTCGCCCATGACAAGAACGTTCGCGTCGTTGTGGAGCCGACTCATTTGCGCCGTAAAATGGTCGTGGCAAAGCGCGGCGCGCACCCGCGGATACCGGTTGGCCACGATGGACATGCCGATGCCGGTTCCGCAGATCAGCACCCCGCGGTCGGCAACGCCCGCAGCCACTGCCTCGGAGACTTTTTGGCCGAAGTCCGGATAGTCAACGGATTCCCTGCTTGCCGGACCAAGGTCGGAAACATCGAGGTCCGCGATGGTCTTGAGGAATTTGAGGACTTCTTCCTTCAATTCCCATCCGCCATGATCGCAGCCGATCACCAGTTTCATGAAAAAAACCACCTTCCCGTAGACGGTGATATTAACATCTCCGCTGTTTTTGTGTCAAGGAAAATACCGGGACTTCAGCGCTTCCGCCGATGTTCATGCCGCCCCTGGAGATGGTCGACAAAGCGTCAAAATAATTCATACAGTATCATACTAAGCGCGGCGATAGCAGCGGTCTCGGTGCGGAGAATATTTCGGCCAAGGCTGACCTGGTGAAAACCCTGATCTCGGGCCATCACTGCCTCAGTTTCTGAAAATCCGCCTTCGGGACCGATGAGGACGACAACGTGCCGTGCGTCGGAATGCTGCCGAAGTATGTTCTTGACCGGTTCCGTACCCTCTTCCCAGGGGAAAAGCTTGAGGGTCAAGGGTCCAGGGTCAAGGGTTATGGTAAAATTATGAAAAGAAGTTATAGAGCCGACCGTCGGGATGTCGACACGATTGCTTTGCATTGCCGCTTCCCGGGCGATCTTTTGCCACCGCGCGAGGCGCTTTTCTGCGTCCCTTACCTTCACGATCGTCCGTTCGGTCACAAGCGGAACGATGGTCGCAACGCCGAGTTCCGTTGCCTTTTGCATGATCCAGTCCATCTTGTCCGATTTGGGCAGTCCCTGGCCGAGCGTCACGCGCGGGCGGGATAATTCCCGTGTTGATCGCTCTACGATCTCGGTCGCGAGCTCTGTCTTGCCGGACTCGATGATTTTCACTAGGTACTCGGTCCCGTTCCCGTCGCACAGAATAAGCGTCTCGCCAAGCTTCACCCGGAGCACGGTGCGGATATGACGCACGTCTTCCCCGGAAACGATAATGCGTGAACCGGCTACCTGGTCAGGTGATATAAAGAATCGGGGAGGTCTGGGCATATGGATTTAAATTTGATCGTCCCGCACCGTTCAAGAAAACTATGAGGGCTTTGGCTTCCGCCCCTCGGACCGCCCCTTGCCGCCTCGTCTTCGCCTTCGTCGTGACGGATCTTCAGGCTTTTTCGGAGCGCTTCTTTCGTGGTGTTCTTCAGCAGGCGCGACCGGATGGGTCTTGATGAACTCTTTCCACCAGGCGCGCAGTTCTCTTTTCTCGCCCGTGGCTTCGCTCGAAAAACGCAGGTACTCATACGCATCGCCGAAGCCGGGTCGGCGCTGAAAATAGCGGGGGTGTTTTCCTTCTCGTTTTTCGAACCGGTGTTGGTTCCAGTAGATATCGCGCATGGACAACCCGATTTTTTTGGGAATCTGCACCCGCTGTGCTTGTTCGGAAAGCGTCCCTGCCACCGCCCTCGTGATTGCATCCAGCGGCTGTGCGCCGGACTTCCTGAACTCCGCTGCCTTCTCGTCAAGATACTGACCGAACAAAAGGACGAACAGGATATGCGGGGGCACCTGCGTGCCGCCCTGCACATAGGCGTCCACCCATTCGAGGGCCTTTCCAATCCAGGTGTGCGGAAAACCATCTGATTCGGCGTCCACCCATTCATTCAGGCGCGGGAAGATCACGCCGAACAACCCGGTTTTTCTGAGCAGTTGGTAAGTCTTTTCCCCTTCCCCAAGCAGAAAAAGCTTGAGCACTTCTTCGTACATGCGCGACGGCGAGGCCAGGGCAACGCGGTCTTTCAGTTCCAGAAGTGCCCGATAGGTGTTTTCTTCGATCTCGAACCCGAGCATGGCCGCGAACCGCACCGCGCGCACCATGCGTACGGGGTCTTCGGTAAACCGCACCACGGGATCGCCGATGATCCGGATAAGGCCCTGCCGAAGGTCCTTCATCCCGCCCACATAATCGATCACGGAAAAATCCGCAACATTGTAGAACAGCGCGTTCACGGTGAAATCGCGGCGGAGCGCGTCTTCTTCGGGCGTGCCGAATACGTTGTCCCGCAGGATCATTCCGTCGTCGGTCTTCAGCATGCGCGGGGGACGCGGTTTTTGCGGGGGATGCGCTTCAAATGTCGCCGGCGCCTGACCTTCAGCCGGAGGGAGCCCGGTTTCCTGCCCATGTGGCCGTTCCGGTTGAGTCGGCACTGGTCCGGAAGGAGCCGGAGCCGGCGCCTCGGGTTCGTCCGATACCATGGAGCGAAAGGTCGCAACCTCTATGATCTCATTATGAAAGTGGACATGGGCGAGCCGAAACCGGCGCCCGATGAGGCGGCAGTTGCGGAATAGCTTTTTGAGTTCGCCCGGCGTGGCATCCGTGACAATGTCAAAGTCCTTGGGCTCGCGGCCCAGCAACAGGTCCCGGGCGCCGCCGCCGACGAGATAGGCGTAATGGCCCGTTTCCTTTAACCGGTAGAGCACGCGGAGGGCATTGGGGCTGATCCACTTCCTGGAGATGCTGTGTTCCGAGCGTGGGATAATAGTAGGTTGTATTGGACTCACGGCTGAGCATAATAACACACTGTGACAGGAAAGGTAAAGAACGAAGTTTAGTGACTGCCCGCTTTTGCGGGTCGTTTATGCCGTAGAATAGGCGAGGGATTCGTTGCTCAGCTTCTTGAGGAAACAGCCGGCTCGGTAGTACCAAACTCTGCGAGGAATGTCAGGATCGTTTTATTGTACGCCTGGGGGCTGTCGGAATGCATGCTGTGGGACGCACCCGGGATCACGATGCGCATCGCGTGAGCCAGCCAGCCGTGAAGTATTTCAGTAATATAGTGAAACAGGCGGGGACTCAGCTCGCCGGTCAGCAAAAGACACGGCGTTTTTATCCGCTCCGCATCTTCTTTCGTAAGGGGCGGGAAACAATTTTCCGCGGTCATTTCAGCCTTCATTTCCGGGGCGTTGTCAAGAAGACCGGCCCGAACAGAGGGGCGAAGCCGGTCAAAAGCGCCCGCGCCTATAACGCCGTCCATAAACAACTGCACACCGAGTTCGTCGTTCCCCGACTGAAAGGCTTTTTTTGATGGTTCCAGGGTCGTATCCAAAAAATCGCGCAAAAGAGCTTCGCCTTCAGGATAGCCTTTCAGCAGCGGAAGGATCGGCGGCTCTCCGATAATCAGCGTACGCACCAATTCGGGATGCTTCGCGGCCATCAGTAAGGCTACATAAGCGCCATACGATGATCCGACGAGGTGGACAGGCCCGAGCCGAAGCGTGTTGAGGAGCGCTGCAAGGTCTTCGGCGTGAAGCGTCGCTGAATAGTCCGTCCCGTCCCCTGACCACGCGTTCGGGTAGTGATAACGCCGGCTGTATGCAACAACATGATATCGTTTCGAGAACGACTTTACTTCGGGCCCCCAGGTGCGATAATCACTCAGGCTTCCATGCACCAGGACGATGGGGTCCCCTTTGCCTGCTTCAATATAATGGAGGTCAACGCCGTTGACGCAAATGGTTTTCGTTGGGAGCTGGTCTTTCATAAGTACCCGGCGTGGCTGTTGCTTCGGACGGCCGCAAGGATCATGATTTTCCATGGGTTCTTATCAGCCGTCGCTTAGAAGCGCCTACTTTTGGTATCGGTGTCAAAAACTTATGCTTTCTGTGCTTTATAGTTCCGGCCTGTCCGAGTTGGGCCTTTCCTCTCGGATTCCTCGAAAATCCTGACTTTCCCATATTCCCCGTCATACCCGGGCTCGATCCGGACTTTGCCCGAACGCATACGCGAAACGGCCTCCCGGATCAGCGGTGTTCCGGCGCATTCTATATCAGCAAGCGGAGCGTTCATAAGGATATGGAATTCATTGCCCAGCTTTTCGAGCAGGGGGAAATACTGCGCGGCTACTTTCTTTGTGTTCACCCCGACGTTCAAGCCTTCGGCGATGAGCTCCGGCAACGGGATGATGGAAAAGAAGGTGGGCGCGCCGGGAAGCTTGAAACCTTCTTCCCGGTCCGCGAGCTTCTCAACGCGGTGCATTACCCCCACCGTGACCTTCTTGCAGCACACCGGGCAAAGACAGCCGCTACGGATCGATTCTTCGGGAGAGAGGCTCACGCCGCAGTCGCGGTGGCCATCGTAATGATATTTCCCCTCCTCGGGAAAAAACTCGATCGTGCCGAGGAATCCTTTTCTCGTTTTTATGGCGGCAACTATGGACGAGTACGATAGCTCCGTCTCCAGGATATTAGCCTCGCGTCCGAGCTTGGCCGCGGAATGGGCATCGGAATTAGATACCAGAGTTATCCGGTCGAGGGCCGACAGCCGCCGGTTCATCAAGGGGTCCGAGGAAAGCCCGGTCTCAATGGCGTAGATTTGTGGGGCCAGTTCCTCGAAGCATTCTTCCAGGGAATCGAACCCGGATGCGGCGCCGAGAACGGAAAAATGCGGGGTCCACGCATGGGCGGGAATGAAAAGCATGTCAGGCGAGGCGTCAAGCGCGATCTTCAGGAGTTCCTTTGCATCGAGACCGAGGATCGGCCTTCCGTCGGCGTTGAGGTTGCCGATCTTCGCCAAAGCAAGATTTAAGCGCACGGCACTTGCAAAGTCGGGGGCAAGTAGTAGGGAATGTACTTTTCGGGTCTTTCCGTTCTTACTATAGATGCAGCTGATTTCAGCGGAAAGCATGAATGAAACGTCCGCCTTGCACAACGAAGGAACCTCACCGGCCTGGAATTCCTTTTTGAGCGCAAACAATCCGGGGCCGGCACAATCGAGCTTTTCATTCAGCTCCTTGAGCCACTGGGGATGAGTAAAATCGCCGGTGCCGATGACGGAGATGCCTTTGAGCTGCGCCCATTTCCAGATGCTTTCGGGAGACATGTCCTTGCTCGTTGCGCGCGAGTAGTGTGAGTGGACGTGAAAATCGGCTATAAAACTCATGGGCGGCAGTATAGCATGAACTACGGCGTCGATTCAAAATTATTTTGGAATCGCAAGGCTGTCTTAAAGACCACGCGAAAACCTTCTGTGGGATAGTGTGGTCACGGGGCTCACGGTAGTTTTATATCAAACTGGCAAGTGCAAACACTCCGAAGCCCACAAGGATCAAGCCCGCAATCCTGTTAATCCACTGCAGCTCGTGCCGCTTGAGCTGTCTCTTGAAAATACTGAACACTCCGACAAGAAACATCCACCAAAACACCGAGCCCAGAAATACTCCCAGGACCAAGATTGCTGCTGAGGAGATGTTTCCCCTGGCGCCGGCCACCCCGATCCCGGCAAAGACCGCCGCTAAGGAAAAAATGGTCATGGGATTCGTAAGCGTAAGGAAAAACGTGGACGCATACATCCCGGCATGACGCTTTTTCTTCTTCACGATCGAAAAAAAGCCTTTCGTTTCGGGTTTTTCATTGAACGTTTTAATGCCGAGGAAGCACAAGAGCATCCCGCCAGCGAGCCTGAGCCAGAACTGGTAGGTGTGAAGAATGTCCGATATGAAGGTAAGCCCGAAGGCCGCGATAAAACCGTAGACCACGTCTGCCGTGGATGCGCCCAGGCCGGAGAAGAAACCCGCCCTTCGGCCATGTGTCAGCGTCCGTCGCGCGCACAGTATGCCGATGGGCCCCAGGGGCGCGGCGACCACGAATCCGATAACCATCCCTTTAAAAAAATAAACGATTTCCATAGGACGCTATGAGCATAAATTGCGTAGCATGGACAGGACTGACGTTGAAATAAGAAAAAGCCCATCATCTTTCGATGATGGGCTTAAAAAATATTCCCGGCGACGTCCTACTTTCCCATGACCTCTCGGTCATAGTATCATCGGCCCTGGAGAGCTTAACTTCCGTGTTCGAGATGGGAACGGGTGTGACCCCTCCGGTATAGCCACCGAGAAACCTTATAACTTGTTTGACACTGAATATGCAAGGTGTACTTCAAAAAGCCGAATTTGTCAGAAGCAGAAAATTTAGTG
>JBGPUS010000062.1:0-9828 GCA_041491325.1 Nitrospirota bacterium
CAGATCATCCAGTCTTTCCTTGCGTTCGGAAGCGGAGGAATCTTCGGCCGCGGGCTGGGCGAAGGCAGGCAAAAGCTCCTGTTTCTGCCGGAGCGGCATTCGGATTTCATTTACGCGGTGATCGGGGAGGAACTCGGACTTATCGGCGCGCTCGCGGTGCTCGCGCTGTTCCTTCTCATCCTTTGGCGCGGAGTGAGGATCGCACTATCCACAAGCGATCCGTTCAGCCGCATGCTCGCGCTCGGCATCACCGTTCTCATCTGCACGCAAGGGGTGATCAATATGGCTGTTGTGACCGGACTGCTCCCCACGAAAGGAATAGCGCTCCCCCTGGTGAGCTACGGCGGTTCGTCGCTTGTGATTACGTTGGGTGCGCTGGGGGTGTTGTTGAATATATCGAAGGAAGCATCGTGAACGGATCACAGTCATGGGGGCCGGGGTCCAGGGGAACAACCTACTGATGAAGGTCATCATCGCAGGCGGAGGCACAGGCGGTCATCTCTATCCGGGGATCGCCATTGCGCGCGAGCTTCTTCGGGAGCCCGGCAACGAGGTCCTGTTCGTCGGCACGGCCCAGGGGATCGAGGCCAGGGTGCTGCCGAGAGAAGGGCTGCCGGTGCGCTTTATAACCGTGGGCAAACTGAAAGGCATGGGTCTCGTTTCGATTGCAAAAACGCTTCTTGCGCTGCCGCTCAGCCTGCTCCAATCGCTGCGGCTCCTTCGAGAAGTCAGGCCGGACCTCGTGCTTGGGGTCGGCGGCTACGCTTCGGGTCCGGTAGGGATGGCGGCGCTGTTGCTCAGGCTGCCGCTTATCATTGTGGAGCCGAACTCCTATCCCGGACTGGCAAACCGGAAGCTGGGAAGGTTTGCCGATTGCGTGGCGCTCTGCTTTCCGGGAACAGGCTCACAGGGCTTTTTCCCTTCCGAAAAAACGATTATGCTCGGGCCGCTCGTAAGAAAAGGCATTGATCAGGGCGATCGTTCCCAGGCATTGAAAAAATTCGGTCTTGAGCCGGGAACGTTTACGGTCTTCGTCATGGGGGGCAGCGGCGGGGCCCACGCGATCAACCTGGCGATGAAACAGGCGGCGGCGCGCTTGAAAAGTATTCGAGGTCTTCAGATCCTCCATCAGACCGGCGAGAAAGACCTTGCCGAGACCGTGGCCGGGTATCGGGAGGCCGGCATCAAGGCGACCGTGCATTCGTATATCGATGATATGGCGGGGGCGTATGCCGCCGCCGACCTCGTGGTTTCGCGTTCGGGCGCCACGACCGTGGCTGAGCTTGCCGTCTGCGGGAAGCGCGCGGTGCTCGTCCCTTTTCCTTTTGCAGCCGACAACCACCAGGCGTATAATGCGTCGATGCTTGCGGCGCGGGGAAGCGCGGAGGTCATCATGCAGAACGAGCTGACCGGAGAACTGCTGGCGAACGTACTAAAAAAATATGCCGAGCACGGAGCGGGCGAGACCGTCCCCTCCCGCATGGCGAATACCGCGGCGGAGGAGCTCGTAAGGACCTGTAAAAGCTATGTTCAAAAAAATTAAACATATTCATTTCGTCGGCATCGGCGGCATCGGCATGAGCGGCATCGCCGAGGTGCTCTTAAACCTCGGATACGAGGTTTCGGGTTCCGACCTCAGGGAGTCGGAGACCACGGAGCGGCTCAGGAAACTGGGCGGCCGGATAGCCGTCGGACACCGCGCCGAGAACATTACGTCCCCGCACGTGGTGGTGATCTCCTCGGCGGTCACGAAAGAGAATGTCGAGGTGCTTGCCGCCCGGGAAAAACAGATCCCCGTGATTCCCCGGGCCGAGATGCTCGCCGAGCTGATGCGGCTCAAGTACGGGGTGGCCATCGCAGGCGCGCACGGCAAGACGACGACGACCTCCATGGTCGCCACGGTGCTCGCCGCGGGCGGGATCGACCCGACAGTCGTGATCGGCGGGAAGCTCAACAGTCTCGGCACGAACGCCAAGCTCGGGCAGGGCGAATTTCTCGTCGCGGAAGCGGACGAGAGCGACGGGAGCTTCCTGAAACTTACGCCCACCATTGCGGTGGTCACGACGATCGATGAAGAACATCTCGATTATTACAAGGACATCGATGAGATCAAGGCCGCCTTTCTAGTTTTCATCAACAAAGTGCCGTTCTACGGGGTCTCGGTTTTGTGTCTCGACCAGCCGCACATCCAGGAGCTTATCCCCAAGATCGAAAAGCGTTATCGGACCTACGGCATGACCTCGCAGGCGGATTATCAGGCGAGAGACGTTTTGCTCAAGGCCCTGGGGTCGACGTTTCGGGTCATGAGCCACGGTGAAGACCTGGGTTGGTTCGAGCTTTCAGTCCCGGGCGCGCACAATATCAGCAACAGTCTTGCCGCGATCGTTGTGGCACGGGAACTGGACATCGAGCTCGAGACGGTCCGCAAGGCGCTGAAGAATTTCAGCGGGGTGCAGCGGCGGTTCCAGATTAAGGGCGAAGTAAACGGGATCACCGTCGTTGACGACTACGGGCACCACCCCACCGAAATCAAGGCAACGCTTGCCGCGGCTGCGGCCGGATTGGGCCGGGTCGTGGTCGTATTTCAGCCTCACCGCTACACAAGGACACAGCATCTGCTTGAAAATTTTTTCACGTCCTTTAACCAAGCGGACAAACTCATAATCATGGATATTTACGCCGCGGGGGAAAAGCCGATTCCTGGCGTGTCCGGACAGGCGCTCTATGAAGGGGTGAAGAAGCACGGGCACAAGGACGCCAGCTTCATCTCCGACAGGGGGCAGGTCCTCGAGCGCCTAGCCGAGTCGGTCAAAAAGGGCGATCTGGTGCTCACGCTCGGCGCCGGAGACGTGTGGAAAATAGGCGAACAGCTTGTGGAGAGGTTAAAAAGTGGAAATCGCTAACCTGAAGGGCGATGTGCGCCCGAACGAATTGATGAGCAAGCATACGTCGTTTGGGATCGGCGGCCCGGCGGATGTTTTCGCGCGGCCCGCGGACCAGCAGGACCTCAAAGTCCTGCTGCAAACGATCAAACGCCAAAATCTGAAGTATTGCATCGTCGGCGGGGGCACAAACCTGCTCGTGCGGGACGGCGGCTACCGGGGGGTCCTGATCAGTCTGCAGCGCATGAATACGGTCAAGATAGACCGCGAGTACCGTTCCATCGGCGGGTCCTTTGCCATGGTGTATGCCGAGGCCGGGGCGCTCTTGTCGCAAGCGCTGTCGTTCGCCGTGGAAGAAGGACTTACCGGCCTCGAGTTTGCCGCGGGCATTCCGGGCACGGTCGGTGGCGCCGTCTGTATGAACGCCGGGACCTCCCTGGGCGAACTCGGCGACATTGTCGATGCCGTGACGCTTATTTCTCCCCACGGCGAGCTGATCACCAGGAGCAGGGAGGAAATGGAATTCGGCTACCGGACCTCTTCTGTCCCGGAAGGCCACATCATTTTCGCGGTGCGGGTGGCGTTGCGGCGCGACGACAAGGAAAAGATCAAGGCCCGCGTGGCGGAACTGCTCGCCGCGAGGAAACAGCGCCAACCGCAGGGACGGCCGAATGCGGGGTCCATCTTCAAAAATCCGAGCGAAGCCTCCGCGGGCAAGCTGATCGAATCGGCCGGTCTTAAGGGAAAAGCGGTCGGCGGCGCGCAGGTCTCCGACAGGCACGCCAATTTCATCGTGAATACGGGCAAGGCCAGCGCATCGGACGTGCTGGCGCTGATGGAGCTCGTGAAACGGACCGTGCTGGAAGTGCACGGCGTGCGGCTGGAGCCGGAAGTAAAGATCATCGGAGAAGATTGAGCAGAAAGGGTCCAGGGTCAAGGGTATGGAATTGGTTACGAATAAAAAAATAGGCGTATTGATGGGCGGGCTATCGTCCGAGCGGGAGGTGTCGCTCGCAAGCGGAACCGCGATACTGAAGGCGCTTCTGGAAAAGGGTTATAATGCCTCGGGCATCGACGTGGGGAGAGACGTTGCCGAGAAGCTCCACGACCAAGCCATCGGCCTCGCCTTTATCGCGCTGCATGGAAAATTCGGGGAAGACGGAGCCATTCAGGGCTTGCTGGAAGTGATGGGCATTCCTTATACGGGTTCGGGCGTTCTCGCCAGCGCGCTCGGAATGAACAAGACGATCTCTAAAAAGGTATTCAAGTCGCAGGGTTTCCTTGTCGGGCCCTATGAGGCGGTCTATGCGGGTTCCATGGACCGGGCGGACGCTGTTCTCGAAGAGCTGAAATTTCCGGCCGTGGTCAAACCCCATGCCGAAGGGTCGAGCGTGGGCGTGAGCCTCGTCTTCAGAAAAGAGGAGTTCGCGCCGGCGCTGAAACTCGCGTTCCAGTATGGGAACGAAATCCTGATAGAGAAATTCATCAAAGGCAAGGAAGTCCAGGTAGGCATCCTGGGAGACCGCGCGCTCGGCGCAATCGAAATCGTCCCCAAGCGCGCGTTCTACGATTACGAGGCAAAGTATGAACAAGGGATGTCCGAGCATTTTTTTCCGGCCCGTATTCCCGACGAGGTGTATGCACGGACGCTTGACGCGGGCTTGGCCGCGCACCGCGCCCTCGGCTGCCGAGGATACAGCAGGGTGGACTTCATCATTGATGAGTCCGGCGCGCCCTATATTCTTGAGGTGAACACGCTGCCGGGCATGACGTCCACAAGCCTGCTGCCGGAAATTGCGAAAGGCGCGGGAATATCGTTCCCTGACCTTGTCGAGGAAATAGTGCGCTTGGCGCTTTGATTACCGCCCGGAGACGATGAGAGATTATAAGAACGTAAAGGTGCCGAGAACGTATCGCACGGGCTCGAGCCGCGTAACCATCAAGCGCGTTGAAACGGGCCATGGTCTCAGACGGCCCGAAAAAAGCGCCGGAACGTTCAGGAGCGCGCTGCTGAAACTGCTCATCATCGGGGTCCTTTCAGGCGGGGCCTGGCTGGGTTGGCAAGCATACCGGACCGTAACGCAGGCCGAGCTTTTTCAAATATCCGGCGTTGACGTGAAGGGCGTGCGACGACTGGACGAAGCGGACATTAAAAACATCGTCGGCGTATTTACGGGTCGAAATATTTTTCGCGCCGATCTCACGGCTGCGGTAAAAACGGCGAAAGCGAACCCCTGGGTGAAGACTGCCAGGATCCAGCGGAGTTTGCCGAACAGGATCAGCATGGTTATTACCGAACGGGAACCGTACGCTATTCTCGACACGGGCAAGGGGCGGTTCCTGATGGACGATGAGGCGGTGATCATCGAAAGAGTATCGCCGGAGAAAGCGGTGGCCTGGCGCCTCCCGGTCATCGCGGTGAAGGACTACCGGGCCGGGGCCGGAGAGCAGGTCACCGCGGAAGGCATGGGTGAGGCCTTGACCGTCCTTTCGGAAATTGCCTCGCGGGGCGGATGGCAACCCGACGCCGTGACGATAAAGGCGGACTCCGCGGAGTCGCTCACCATTGTGTTCGGGGACCATGAGTTCAAGCTCGGCAGCGGCAATTACGCGGAGAAACTTCGCAGGCTCGCGGAGGTTATGGCGGACGTGAAGCAGCGCGGCCTTGCCATAGCCTATGTCGACCTCCGTCCCGAGCGGCAGGTCGCGGTGATGGTGATGAACGGCAGGGGTCAGGGTTCAGGGTCCAGGGGCAAGGGAAAGTAAGGAACAGAAGAAACGCAACAGGTGCCGGGATTCAGGATCCGGGGGCAAGGGAAGAGGAACGAGCAGTTCCTGTACCCCGGCCCCTGGCCCCTGGACCCCGAAGTAACGGGGGTATGCCGTGGCAAAAAAAACGGATAATGTGCTCGTAGGTCTCGACCTCGGAACGACCAAGGTGTGCGCCATTGTGGGAGAAGTGAAAGACGGCGGCCAGGTCGATATTATCGGGATCGGCATCAGCCCCTCGCACGGCCTGAAAAAAGGCGTGGTCGTGAATATCGACAGCACGGTGGAGTCTATTCGCAAAGCGGTCCACGAGGCGGAGCTGATGGCCGGGGTGGAGATCAATTCGGTGTACGTGGGTATTTCCGGCGGCCATATTAAAGGGATAAATTCCCGCGGCGTGGCCGCGATCAAGAACCGGGAAGTCGGGCAAGCGGACGTTGCGCGGGCCATCGACGGGGCGCGGGCCGTGAACATTCCCATGGACCAGCAGATACTGCACGTCCTTCCCCAGGAATTCATCATTGACGACCAGGACGGCATCAAGGACCCGCTCGGCATGTCGGGAATACGGCTTGACGTCAAGGTTCATATCATTACCGGGGCCGTGACCGCCATCCAGAACATCGTCAAAAGCTGTTCGCGCGCGGGGCTCACCGTGAACGATCTCGTGCTCCAGCCGCTCGCTTCGAGCAGGGCCGTACTCACCTCCGAGGAGCAGGAGCTCGGCGTGGTGGTGGTGGACATCGGCGGTGGGACCACGGACCTCGCATTTTTTCTCGAAGGCAGCCTGTGGCACACCGAGGTGCTCCCCATCGGCGGGAACCACTTGACCAACGACATCGCCATCGGACTTCGCACGCCTGCTTCGGAAGCGGAAAAAATAAAGATCAAGTTCGGGTGCGCGCTTTCGTCCCTGGTCAAGCATGAGGAGACGCTGGACGTGCCGAGCGTGGGGGGAAGGCCGCCCCGGCTCCTTTCCCGTCAGATTCTCTGCGAGATCATCGAGCCCCGCGTGGAAGAACTTTTCGGCATGGTGCAGCAGCGGCTCAAGAAAACCGGGTTCGAGGACATGTTCGCCTCCGGCGTCGTGCTGACGGGCGGAACGGCCCTGATGGAGGGCGTGCAAGACGCGGCAGAGCGGCAGCTGGGCCTGCCCATCCGGCGGGGCGCGCCGAGGAACATCGGCGGTCTGATGGACGTGGTAAACAGCCCAATTTACGCGACGGGTGTCGGGCTTGTGCTCTATGGCGCGGAGAACGCGGAAGAAGCGCCTCGCAAGTTCAGGGGCGGCAAGCCGCTCAACCGGTTCTGGAAGTGGCTGGGAGAATACATATGAATTTCAGATTGCAGAATGCGGATAGCAGAATAAAATGTAAAGTACTATCCTGGACACGGAAAATCCGCAGCCCGCAATCCGATATCAGCACTGTCTCGGGAGGATGCCGTGGACGATAATCTTGATTTCGGGTTCCAGGATATCATGGAGTTCGTCACAAAGACAAATAACGAAGCCTGCGCGGCGGAGTCACGCGACGAAGGGAGGGCGAAAGCGATGTTCCAATTTGAAGAAGAGAGGCTGCCCGCGATCATTAAGGTGATCGGGGTAGGCGGCGGCGGCAGCAACGCCGTGAGCAGCATGATTCAATCGGACATCAAGGGGGTCCAGTTCATCGTGGCGAACACGGACATGCAGGCCCTGGAGCGCGCGCGCGCGCCGATCAAGCTTCAGATCGGGTCCAAGCTCACCTGCGGGCGGGGAGCCGGCGCCGATCCCGAAATCGGGAGGTCGGCCGCGCTTGAGGACGCGGAGAAGATCACGGCAGCCATAGCCGGCGCCGATATGGTCTTCATCACCGCGGGCATGGGCGGCGGGACCGGGACCGGTGCCGCGCCGGTGATCGCGAACCTCGTACGGGAGGCGGGCGCGCTTGCCGTGGGTGTCGTGACCAAGCCCTTCAGCTTCGAGGGCGAGGCGCGGAAGCGCAAGGCGGAAGAAGGCATCAGCGAGCTCAAGAAAAACGTGGACGCCCTAATCGTGATCCCGAACGAACGGCTGCTCAACCTCGCGGAAAAAAAGACCACGCTTCTCGAATCGTTCAAGCTTGCGGACGACGTGCTCGGCCAGGCCGTCAAGGGCATTTCCGATGTTGTGATGGTGCCGGGTTACGTGAATGTCGATTTTGCGGACGTCAAGACCGTAATGGCGAGCCGCGGTAGGGCGGTTATGGGCACGGGCATCGGCAAAGGCGAGAACCGGGCCGTGGAAGCGGCCCAGAGAGCGATCGCCAGTCCCCTGCTCGAAGACGGCTCCATCAAGGGGGCTCGCGCCGTGCTCATCAACATCACCGGCGGGAACGATATGGGGATTTACGAGCTGAATGAAGCGTCCGCTATCATCAAGGAGGAGGTCGATCCGAGCGCGAACATTATCTTCGGCGCGGTAATCAACCCGGTTATGAGCGCGGAGGTCATGGTCACGGTGATTGCGACCGGCTTTGACGAAGAGGGCATTCGGGAACGCGTGAAGCGGCCGGTAAGCCTCAAGGAGTTCATGAAGGTCGTGGACAAGCCCAGACGCAAGCAGGAAGCGTTCGATTTCAAGAAGGAAATGCTCGGCATCGACCATGAGGACCTGGACCGGCCGACGTTTTTGAGGCGGCAGGCGGATTAGTTTTCCTCATAGCAGTTCCACATACAGAGCACCTTTTCACGTTGTAGCGTGGAGAGTGTGCCTGTGCGCTTTCCTGTCAAATAAAAGTCGCTACTTCGCAGGACGTTGGAAGCCTCGTATCAACGATACGATCCAGACGATATTGATCGTGATAAACACAATGAGCAGGCCCCACATCAACTCAGCCTGCATTACGGGCGTGCTTAAAAGATTTGCCTTGAGACTGAGAAATATAACCCCATCCAGCAGCAGCAACGTCATTGCCCCCATAAAAAGCATTTGATCCATGATCCGATCAAGGGATTGCTTCCTGCGCACCGGCGCGAGCCAATAGTCCTTGTTCGGGAGGTTGATCATGGCGTCGGGTATGCGGCGCAGAAGAAGCGGCAAACCCCAGAGGAGAAGCGCCATCATAGTAAAGATGAGCCCGAATACCTCAAAGAAAGGCAGCTTGGGTCCCCACCCATCCGCCGCGCCGGAAGCGTTGAAGTGGACGGCTATTCGGTCCGGCAGCAGAGGATAGAAGTAGAGCGCTTCCATGATCCCGAGAATGATTGCAAAAGTAAAAAGTATGCGAACTTTGTTCATGCCTGATCTCCTCTGAAAATTAGGCGTAAGGTCAAAACTTTTGCCGCAGAGGACGCGGAGGACGCAGAGACATTCCTGAATTACAACACGTCAAATTCCTTCTCTGTTTCCTCCCCTCTGCGACCTGGTAAAATAGCCTTCATTTAGGTGTCGCCTCTCTTGGCAGCCCGCTCAACAGCGCTTAATATTCCCCTCAGAACAGCCACATCCCGTCCGCTCAGCCGCGACCTGCCGAACAATTGGCGCAGCGTGAACATCATCCTCTCCGCTTCGGTCTTATTCAGAAACTCTATCTGCATCAGCGTTGTCCGGAGATGTTCGTAAAAGTCCTCGACTATCTTCACCGGAGCGAGCTCTTTTGCCGCGGTAACTCCACGCGCTTGTGCAGCAAGAAACAGCTCATAGGCCATGATCATGACGGCGTGGGAAAGGTTGAGCGAGGGGAACGAGTCCGAAGACGGGACGGCAATGATCTCATTACAGAGCGAAAGGTCGTCCCGTGTCAGGCCATTGACTTCATTGCCGAAGACGATTGCTACTTTATTTTTGGAAAGCAGCGGAATGATGGCCTGGGCAGCCTCGCGCGGAGCATGGATGTTTTTTCTCAAACGTCCTTTGTGCCTGGATGTGCCGAACACCAGCCCATAATCAGCAACCGCTTCTTTGAGCGTTGAAAATACTTCAGCATGATCGAGGATGCTGTCCGCGCCCGCGGCAAGCTTCTTTGCCTCATGAGATGAGTCAACAGGAGGTTCGACAAGAACAAGGCGCGACAGTCCCATATTCATCATGCACCGGGCTGTTGCGCCGATGTTGGCAGGGGTCTTGGTGTCAACGAGCACGATGCTTATGTTATTCAGTAAGGAAATTTTATTCATAGATTCTGTCCGTCGCGACTGATGAGGATACCATGATAGC
>JBGPUS010000063.1:0-9625 GCA_041491325.1 Nitrospirota bacterium
CGAAAATCGGGACGCACCTCAATACCGAGTTCATCAAGGGCATGGGAAAACAGAACGAACGGTTCATCATCATCCTGGACATCAACAAGGTTTTTTCCGCGGAAGAAATCGCGCTGGTGCAGGGCGCGGAGAAAGAAGCAATGACCGAGTAACGATAAGAAAAAAAGAAAATAATCTCATTCGGTAATACAACACGAACGATAAGAGCGAGGCAGTGTTCTTATTTCAACAATGAAATCCGGAGAGAAAAATGAACACCATTCTTCTGATCGAGGACGGCCTCGAGAGCTCCCCGACCGCGGACCTCTTGAACAGGTCGGGGTACCGGGTCATCGCCGCGGACGACGGCAGCTCCGCGTTGTCGCTCCTTCAAAAAGGAGCATCCGTGGATCTCGTAATAATAGACTATGCCGCGAGCGGGCCGGCAAGCCTGGAACTGCTCCATTCGCTAAAAAAAATTGCGCCGCGGTCCCTTCTATTTTGCTCGCCTCGAATGCCTCCATTGAAATGTATCTGAAAGCCTTAAGTCTCGGCGTATTTGAATATTTGAACAAACCCATAAAAACGGAAGAATTGATCCGCACGGTAAAGACCGCGCTCGAAAAAACAAGATTTTTAACAAAGTAAAATCCGCGCTTCGCGTCATGTGCTATAGTTAAGGGCATGTGTAACGAGGCCCTTTTTATTTCCCGTGTGGGCAGCAAAGGCCCATGGCCATTTCATAACCGTTCCGAAAACAAAAAACAGTTTTTTGCATAAGCGTGCAGATAAATGCACATCGTTCCGGATCGTAGAGGAAATAGATGACACCATTTCCATCAAAGATTCTCGCGGCGTACGCAATAATCGCGAGCAGCGCTTTTGGCGCGGGCTGCGCGCGTGAAACCGGTCCCTCGCCTATTCTCTACACGCTGTCCGCGGTTCTTGTCGCGCCGCTCCTCTTTGTGCTCATTCCGCGGTATATAAAGATGATGACGCTAAATCGCCGGTTCGCGGAACAGCTCGCGGAGCAAAAGCTGACCGGGGGAAAAATAATCAAAGCAAAAAAAGACTGGGAACAGACCTTCGACGCCATTACGGACCCCATCATGCTCCTGGACCGGGACCGCAGAATCCTCCGGGCCAACAAGGCCATGGCGGGGAAATTAGGCGTCGCTCCGTCGGAGCTTGTGGGACTTCACTGCTGCGAGGCGGTGCATGGGCTGAGTGAGCCGCCGCTGCTCTGTCCTTATACGAGGCTGCTGAACGACGGCCGGCCTCATTCAGCCGAAATCCATATACCGCGCTTTTCAGGCGACTTCCTTATTTCCGTATCTCCTCTTTACACTGCCGAGGGAAAACCGAACGGCGGCATCGTGCATTATGCGGGGGACATCACCGTCCGCAAGCAGGCGGAGACGGAGTTATTCAGGGTAAACAGGACGCTCAAAATGATCAGCGCCTGTAATCATGCGATTGTCCACGTCGTGGACGAACGTGACCTTTTGAACGACATTTGCCGGGTGATCGTGGATATCGGCGGATACTGTTTTGCCTGGGTCGGCTATGCTGAACAGGATGGACCCAAAACCGTCAGGGTAGCGGCGCAATACGGCAGGGGTGAAGGATATTTGAGCTCGGCGCGCATTACCTGGTCCGATGACGAGCACGGCCGCGGGCCGACCGGTACTGCGATCCGGACCGGCGAAGTCGTTGCGTCGAACAATATTACGGCTGATCCCCATTTCGGTCCCTGGCGGGAGCATGCGGTCAAGCGTGGCTACGCTTCCTCCATTGCCCTTCCGTTTACCGGCAGCGATCAGCTGCTCGGGGCGTTGAATATCTACGCAAGCGCGCCCGAGGCGTTCAAAGGCGATGAAATAGGAATGCTGAAGGAACTGGCGGACGATCTGGCCTTCGGCATCATGGTTGTTCGGACGAGGGCCGGGCGCAAGCAGGCGCAAGAACAGCTCGAAAAGCTCAACCAGGAGCTTGAACAGCGCGTGAAGGAACGGACGTCTCAACTTGAGGCTGCAAACAGGGACCTGGAAGCGTTCAGCTACTCGGTTTCCCATGACCTCAGGGCCCCGCTCCGGCGCATGACGGGGTTTGTGGAACTTCTGGGTCAGCGCGCGCTTGCTGCCCCGGACGAGCAGGGCAGGCATTATGCGCAGGCGATCTCGGACTCCGCGGCGCATATGGGCAAGCTGATCGACGAGCTGCTCGCATTTTCACGAATGGGCCGGGCGAAACTGAATAAAACCCCGATTGTGCTGACGGACCTCATTCAAACCGTCATCGGCGAACTGTGCATGGATACGGAGGGGAGAGACGTGGCCTGGGACATCAAGCGGCTTCCGGTGGTTTACGGCGATCCGATGATGCTCCGGCTCGTCTTCGACAACCTGATATCCAATGCCCTGAAATTCACCCGCAATCGGGCACAAGGGGTTATCGAGATCGGGCCGCTCGACGAGCAGCCGAGTGAAATAGGCGTCTATATCAGGGATAATGGAATCGGGTTCGACATGGCCTATGCACACAAACTGTTCGGCTTGTTCCAGCGGCTTCATCGTCCTGAAGAGTACGAAGGCACAGGCGTCGGTCTGGCGAACGTGCAGCGCATTGTACAGCGCCACGGCGGCAGGGTATGGGCGGAAAGCGCGGGAAACAACGGCGCGACTTTCTTTCTTTCGTTACCCACGCCGGAAACCGCGCCGGACGGACATGCTGAATCCGGGGCCGTCATAGGATTCTCCGGAAAATAGAAATTCCACAAAAGCGAGGTGAGCCGCTTGCAACAGACGTTGCGCATTCTCCACGTTGAAGACAACGCCATGGACGCCGAACTTGTGCGGGAACATCTCATCAAGGCGAAAATTCCCTGCGAAGTTTTGCGGGTAGAGACGCGTGAAGCATATGAAGCGGCCCTCCTGCGGGATCAGTATGACGTCATTCTGACGGATTACACGCTTCCTTCCTTTGATGGGCTTTCGGCCCTGTCGCTTGCCTTGGAAAAATGCCCTGACGTGCCTCTCATTTTTGTTTCCGGCACCATCGGAGAAGACCGGGCCATAGAAGCCGTTAAGAGCGGTGCGATCGATTACGTTTTGAAGGACAAACTCTCGCGGCTCGCGCCGCACCTGCGGCGGGCGATGAAGGAAGCGGAGGACCGCGCTGAACGCAGGCGCGCGGAGCAGGCGCTGCAGGAGAGCGAAAAGCGGTACCGGCGGCTCGTCGGCGCGGTTACCAATTACATTTATACGGTGCAGGTGGAACAGGGAAAGCCCGTCCATACGAGCCACGGCCCGGCCTGCGTGACCGTGACCGGGTACGCGGCGGAGGATTATGACACTGATCCGTATCTCTGGTACAGCATGGTCCATATGGACGATCGGGTCATGGTCGGGAAACAGGTTGAAAAAATACTGGAAGGAGAAGATACGCCTCCGCTCGAACATCGGATAGTTCACAAAAACGGTTCCGTGCGCTGGATCAGGAACACCATCGTTCCCAAACACGATGATCACGGCCGGCTTGTCGCGTACGACGGTCTTGTCGTCGATATCACGGAACGCAAATTTGCCGAGGAGACCATCAAGAAATACAGCATCAAGCTTGAAGCAAAAGTGAAAGAGCGGACCCGGAAGCTCGAAAAGAACAAAGCGGCGATAGAGCAGGCGAAGTTTCAGGCCGAAGCCGCGAACAAGGCCAAGACGGATTTTCTCGCCAATATGTCGCACGAGCTGAGGACCCCGCTCAATTCCATACTCGGCTTTTCAGAGATACTCCAGGATGAATACTTCGGCAAGCTCAACGAAAAACAGCGGGGCTATATCAACAACATTTACGGCAGCGGCAAGCACCTGCTGGCGCTCATCAACGACATTCTCGATCTTGCCAAGGTGGAGTCAGGCAAACTCGAGCTTGAATTATCGAGCGTGCTTTTAAGCAGCGTTCTCACGACGTCGCTCACCATGCTGAAGGAAAAGGCCATGAAACACCATATAACCCTGTCCCTTATTCTCGAACCCGATATGCCGGCCGAGTTTATTACGGATGAGAGAAAACTGAAGCAGATTCTGTTCAACCTGATAAGCAATGCGGTGAAGTTTACGCAGGACGGGGGGCGGGTTTCCGTGCTCGCACGGAAAGCAGCAAGAAGCAAGGGGCAAGCAGCAACGGGAGACCCGATGATGTCCTTACCCCTTGACCTTGGACCCCGGACCCTCGACGCGGATTTCATGGAAATCAGCGTCGCCGACACCGGCATCGGCATAGAACAAGAAGACATGAAAAAACTTTTCAGGCCGTTTTCTCAGCTTGAATCCGCATATACCAAGACCTATGAAGGCACCGGACTCGGTTTGGCGATCACCAAACGGTTTGTCGAATTCCTCGGCGGGAAAATCGAGGTAGAGAGTGAATTCGGCACGGGGAGCACCTTCCGGTTTACGCTTCCGCTCAGGCGGCCGGGAAAATTACAAGACGGAGGAACAGAACATGGATATCAATAAATACCGCGCGCTGATCGTGGACGACGACCGGAACAGCAGAAGTCTTTTCGAGGGGCAGCTCGCCTCGCTGGGATACGTGACGACGACGGCGACGGACGGCGAAGACGCCATCGATATTCTTTCCCAGGACCCGTACTTCGATCTGATCATAACCGACGTTATGATGCCGTATATGAGCGGGTTCGATTTTACGGCACGCCTGAAGGAGCTCTCCTTGACGCAGCATATCCCGATAATCGCAACGAGCGCGTTTCTGGACGCGGAAAGCGCACGGAAAGAGCGTGATTTGATTGCGGACGGTTTTGTGCCGAAGCCGGTGGAGAAAGCGGTCCTTGCAAGCGAAATACGCCGAGTAATGGGGAAATCGAGTTTCGGTCCCGCGGACGAGGGAGACCTGCGGTGAATCGAACAATACTGATCGTGGAAGATAACGACAGAAACCGAGAATTAGTGAAAGATGTTCTTGCTATTCACGGATATGCAACGCTCGAAGCGGAAAATGGCCTTGAAGGGGTCAGGATGGCCAAGGAACTCCGGCCGGATTTGATCATTATGGACATCCAGATGCCCGTCATGGACGGGCTCACCGCGGCCAAGATACTCAGTAACGATCCGGAGACGAAAGGGATACCGATGATCGCCCTGACCTCCTTTGCCATGAAGGGCGATAAAGAACGGTTCATGGCGGCGGGGTTTGTCGACTACATCGCAAAGCCGATCGACACAAGAACGCTGCCGGAGCTGGTGAAGAAGTATGTAATGATCGTCTCAAAATAGAAACGACATGATCAGAAATCTCACCCCGCCCCTCTTTATCAAAGAGGGGGTATCCCTCCCTTTGGAAAAGGGAGGTTAGAGCCTGTCCTCGAATGGGTTTATCGGGGGAGGGATTTTACAACATATGAATGTACATACTATTATGAGACCGGCAATAAAAGCCGCGGGTAAAGTGCCCAGTGGTTATGAGTGCGCAGCGCGAATGCAGGGTAAAGTGCCCAGTGGTTATGAGTGCGCAGCGCGAATGCAGGGTAAAGTGCCCAGTGGTTATGAGTGCGTAGCGTAGCCTGCTCTTGCGAAAGCGCGGCCATAAACGAATGCAGGGTAAAGTGCCCAGTGGTTATGAGTGCGTAGCGCGAATGCAGGGCATTAGCTTGCGTAAAACAGTTTTTCAACAGCCTGTTAAGAGGTCTCCATGAAATTTTCCACGAAACTTGCGCTGCTCTTTTCCACGCTCCTGCTGTCCGTGGTTGGGGGCCTCGGGTATATCGGATATACGACCGAGGCCGATATGCTGAGGAATGCGATCCAGGAAAAGCTGGAATATCAAGCGGCCCAAATCATGAGCAACATCGAATGGGTGTTTTATGAGAGAAAGTCGGACGTGACATATTTTGCCAGCGACCCGGTCCTGAGCTCGCGCCGCTCCTCGCCCATGGAAATTGCGTCTTTGCTCGAACGCATACAAGCCAAATACAGCATGTTTTCGTCTCTTTCGTTTTTTGATATGACCCGGACCAAGATAGCCGACACCTCGGGCAAGGGCCTCGGCAAGCGGGCGCCATTTTTAAAGTTTTGGCCGTTCGTGACCGCGGGCAGCGACTTCGTCATGATGATAGACGACTTAAACGACCGGGTAACAGTCGTTCTTTTCGCGGCACTGGTCAAAGACGAGAAAGGGGCGCCGCACGGCGTCCTGGTTTCGAGATTGCCCCTCGATGGCCTGTTTTCCGGCTCGGAACGCCCGATTTTCGGCGAATTTATTCCCCGCATGGAGCTCTTGAATAGCAATGGCCTGATCCTCTATTCCACGTATAACAGGCGGGGAATATTAAAAGAAACGTCGGATGTCTGGAAGCATATACAAGCGAAAGTTCCCGAGGCCGGCAAGACCGGGACCGTGCAACATTCTGATTTGCATGAAGAGGTGATCAGTGCTTTTGCCGAGGAGCTGGGTCACCCGGACCTCAAGGGAAGCGACTGGATCCTGGTGGTCAGTGTTCCCGCGAAAGAAGTGTACGGTCCGTTGGCCGCGCAGCGGAACAAATTGCTCTTCTTATTTTCCGTGACCGGATTTATGTCCCTGCTCGCCGTGTACCTGTTCTCACGCGGCATTACAAAACCGCTGAAAGCGCTGAGCCGTCATGCAATTGAAATAGGCAACGGCCGCCTTGACACGGAGCTAGTGGTGTCGTCGAACGATGAGATAGGACAACTCGCGGCGGCCTGCGGCGTCATGCAGACCGGTTTGCAGCAAAGCGAAAAAAAATATAAGGGCCTGGCCGAAGCATTGCCCCAAATCGTTTTTGAAATCGATGAGCATGGCCGTTTCATTTTCATCAACGACCGCGCCTGCGCTTTGACCGGTTACACGCGAGAGGAGTTTGTATCGACGCTGAACGCCGTCTTGGTGTTTGTCCCCGCGGACCGGCAGAGGGTCCTCGATAATATGCAAAAGATATTGGCGGGCCAAGAGCCGTCCTATAACGAATACACGGCGCTTCGGAAGGACAAAAGCACGTTTCCGGTCCTGGTGTATCCGGCGCCCTTTATTCTTGACGGCCGGACCAAAGGGATCTACGGCATTGCCGTAGATATTACCGAACGAAAACAGATGGAGGAAGAAATCAACGCGCTGAATGCGAAACTTGAACAGAAAGTCCAAGAGCGGTCGAAACAATTACTTGACGCGCAGGAGGAGCTGGTGAGAAAAGAAAAGCTGGCCATACTCGGCCAGCTTGCGGGCAGCGTGGGGCATGAGTTGCGCAATCCCCTGGGCGTGATCAACAATGCGGTCTATTATCTCACCATGGTCCTTCCCGGGGCCGATACGAAAGTCAAAGAGTACCTCGATGTTATCAAAAGCGAGGTGGACGCTTCGGGAAGGATCGTCAGCGACCTGCTGGATTTATCCCGATCCAGGGAGCCGAACACGACGCAACTCGAGCCTAAACAATTGATTCAGGAGAGTCTCGGGAAATGCCTGGTGCCGGAAAACATCACGGTTAGGACTGAATTGGCCGAAACGCTTCACCAGGTGGCGGTGGACAAGCTCCAGATGGGCCAGGTCTTTCAAAATCTTATCGTGAATGCCGTCCAGGCGATGCCCGACGGCGGGACCCTGCATATCCGGGCTGAAGAAAACCGCGAGGACAGGGGGGTGAAGATAACCGTGAGCGATACCGGGGCGGGAATTTCTCCTGAAAATTTGCCGAAGCTGTTTCAACCCCTCTTTACCACCAAGGCGCGCGGAGTCGGTCTCGGGCTGACGGTTTCAAAGAGGAACACGGAAGCAAACGGCGGCACGCTGACCGTCGAGAGCCGGGTAGGCCTTGGCACGACCTTTACGGTCTTGCTGCCGGCCAAGGAGGGCGGCGCATGGAAGACACCATAAAAGTCCTTGTTGTGGATGACGACCGGAGAATGGTCAAAACCATCTGCGATATTCTGCAGATCAGCGGGTATGATTTTCAGGCTGCGTTTACCGGAGAGGAGGCCGTACAGGCCGTGAAGGAGGACGGTCCGGATTGCGTGCTGATGGACATCAAGATGCCGGGGATCAACGGCGTTGAAACACTGAAAAAGATCAAGGATATATCTCCCGAGCTTCCCGTCGTGCTCATGAGCGCGTTTGCGACCGAAGATCAGGCCCGGGAAGCGCGGAGGCTCGGCGCGTACAATGTTCTGGATAAACCCATAAACATCCAGATGGTACTCTCTTTTTTGTCCATGCTGAGACGGGAAGAGAGCATCCTCGTCGTTGACGACGATCCTGCCTTTTGTAAATCGCTCAAGGATATCCTGGGAAAAAACGGCTACCGGGTACAGACGGAAGCTGATCCCGGAAAAGCACTCAAGCATATGGAAGAGGAATACAAGCTGGTCGTCATGCTCGATCTCAAGCTCGGCGAGGCAAACGGCCTGAAACTGCTGAAGGACATCCGTGCTCAATATCCGACAAAACCCGTGCTCTTGGCGACAGCCTATGGAGCCGAGATGTCCGATTCGATAGAAAAGGGGCTCAAAATAGGCGCGTATACTTCCCTCTACAAGCCCCTCGAAATAGAAGCGCTGGTCGGGGTCCTCAAGGAGATAAGGCACAAAAAACTGAGCGCAATCCTCGGCATACCGTATGGGGACTGACAACCGCAATAAGACAAAGGACTGAATAATGACGGACAAACCGACAATACTTATCATCGATGATGATGCCAATACGCGCAATACTCTTTTCGATATTTTGAACGCGAAGGGCTACGTAGCGCTCCCCGCAAAAAACGGGGCTGAAGGGCTCGCCCTGGCCCGGGAGCAACCCGTCCACGTGGCGCTCATCGACCTGAAACTGCCGGACATGCCGGGCCTTGACGTACTGCACAGCATCCGCAGTAATCATGCCGGCACGGAAGCCATTATTCTGACCGGGAATGCCTCGCTCGATGCGGCCATCAAGGCGACGAACGAAGGGGCTTTTTCGTTTATTCAAAAACCCTATAACATGGACCAACTGCTGCTGAATATCAGACACGCCGTGGACAAGCGGGAGGCCGCGGAAAAGATCCTGCAGTACCAGCAGCACCTGGAGGACCTTGTGCGGGAACGGACGCGCGAGCTTGAAAAAGCAAAGGACGCGGCAGAGGCCGGCAACCGAGCCAAGTCCGAATTTATCGCGAATATGAGCCATGAAGTCAGGACGCCGCTCAACGCGATCATCGGATTTTCGGAAGTCCTGCTGGATGGGTTGAACGGCGGGCTGAACGAAAAACAGAAAGAATACGTAGGCTATATCATC
Source organism: Nitrospirota bacterium (assembly GCA_041491325.1). Classification (GTDB taxonomy): domain Bacteria; phylum Nitrospirota; class UBA9217; order UBA9217; family UBA9217; genus JBAZLV01. The sequence goes on from JBGPUS010000063.1 coordinate 9,283, forward strand.
GAGAGCGGGAAAAGCCTGCAAAACCTCGTTCTGAACGTGCTCGACTTTTCGGAAGCCGAGTCGGACCGGATGGAGCTGAGGCCTGCCCGGTTCCCGGTCAAAGACCTGGTCGCTTCAGCCTTGAATATGGTCAAGGAGCAGGCCCTGCGGCAGAACGTGAAGCTGATTGCCGCACTGGCTCCGGACGCCGCCGTCGAGCTCGAAGCGGACGCGGGAAAATGCAAGCAGATCCTGTTTTACCTGCTGAATAATGCGGTGAAGTTCACGCCGGCGGGGGGGAGTGTGCGGGTAAGCGCACGGAAAATCGAAGGTGGGAAGGTGGGAGGGTGGGAAAATGAAAAAA